>JAVEWB010000111.1:0-7289 GCA_034004765.1 Anaerolineae bacterium | reverse complement strand
AGCAGGCCGATGGCTCGCCGGTAAGGGCGGTCGCACTGTTATAAGAATTCCTTCGTGTGTTTCGTGATTGGAAAAGGTTTCACCTGGATAGATTGTCCGAAAGGAGATCGCGGTATGGTTGAGATTCAGCACCCGTTGAATCGTGAGATCCTGTTGTATATGAAGATGGTCCGCACCATGAATGAGCGCGACCAAAAGCCGGGGGAAACGCTGGATCCGAAGTTCGTGCCGGAGGCTGAGATGACGGTAGCGCCGCCGCGTACGCACCCGGATCTCGGTGGCCTGCTGGCCGAGGTGGGGCGCGACCTTCCGGGGGTCACGCACGGCTACGTCTTGGGGTACGATGTGCTGATCAATGCGCAGGGCATCATCTTTGCCGTGGCGATGAGCATGAACCTGGTGGCGCTGCGGCTTGGCCCGGCGGACCCGCCATCGGAAGAGACTCCCGTGGCCGAACTCGGCTCCCTGGAAAAGCTGCGCCGGGGCTGGATGCAGGTTGATCCGTGTGCCACCGGTCTGCACCCGGAGAAGCTCAAGGCCCACTGTGCGGAAGCGCTCGCGAATGTGGACGTGTTGGTGCAGGGATAGGTATCCCACCACAAGGAGCCGCAACGTCGATCGGAATGGCGGGGATGATAACGAAGCCCGAATGATTGACAAATCTGCGGAGTTGTGTATACTTGCCTCTGTCTACGGCCGGGAATCGTGAGAATCCTTGACCCGACAAGGCGGTGTGTTATAATATGGAGCGTGCCGACGTAGCTCAATCGGCGGAGCATCCGCCTTGTAAGCGGAGGGATGTGGGTTCAATTCCCACCGTCGGCTTTAGCGTGGGCAGATACCCAAGTGGCCAAAGGGGGCTGACTGTAAATCAGCTGGCTGATGCCTTCGGTGGTTCGAATCCGCCTCTGCCCACCTTTTTTTTGTGAGTGCCCACGTAGCTCAGTAGGTAGAGCACTTTCTTGGTAAGAAAGGGGTCATCAGTTCGAATCTGATCGTGGGCTCAGTGAAGGGGAAAGCTCCCCTTCCTAAAACGAACTAAAACGAACGAGTTTTGAGGCGGACTATTATGGCAAAGAAGAGCAAAGCAATTCGTTTGACGATCACACTTGCATGTACGGAGTGCAAGGAACAGAGTTATACGACGCAGAAAAACCGGCGCAATGATCCCGGGCGTCTTGAGATCAAAAAGTACTGCTCGCGCTGTCGGCATCACACGATGCATCGCGAGACTAAGTAGGTTTGTCGTAGGCGAGTAGCTCAATTTGGCAGAGCAACGGTCTCCAAAACCGTAGGTTGCGGGTTCGATTCCTGCCTCGCCTGTATGTTTTGTAAGACACCGTCGCTGACAAAAGGGACGGTGTCTTAAACTGTAAAGAGACTGGTTGGAGGATGAGTATGGCAGGCCAGGAAGAGACAGAAAAAAAGGAAAACGCACTCGTGCACTACCTCCGCGATACACGGGCGGAGCTGCGAAAGGTGCGTTGGCCTAGCCGTAGTGAAGCGTGGTCGCTTACCAAGATCGTGTTGGCAGTGACCCTTGGGATGGCGGTATTTTTGGGAGCACTGGACCTGTTTTTCGGTTGGGTGCTCCGTGGAATCATCGATCAGAATTTCTTGTACATTGCCCTGGCAGGCGTGGTGGTCATCGCGATCGCCGTCAGCGCCGTTCTGATCGGACGGGGTGAAGAGGTCTGAGAACGGTTATGGAAGAGCGTCCCCTTGAAGAAGAGGAGCAAAGCCTGGACGATAGCGTGCTTGAGGAACCCTTAAGCGACGATGCGCTGTCGCCGGAGACACTGGCAGAGCGTTTTAAGGTAATACCTTCAGCCGAGGATGAAGAAGAGCCCCTGGCTGATTTTGCGTTGCCTGAATTGGAACCCGAGGTTTTCCTGCACGAGTTCGAGGAGCTTGCCGCCGAGACCGAAGCTGAAATTGAGGCTGAACCCGAACCTGAGCCGGAGCCGGAAGTTGTGGTGCAGCTTGGGCCGCGTGAGGATGGCAACTTCTTGCCGGAGCCTTTCGCCAAGGAAGAAGAGGTCGGGGGCGACGAGCGCGCGTGGTTTGTCATCCACTGCTATTCAGGTTATGAGCAAAAGGTCAAATTCAACCTGGAGCAGCGCATCGAGTCGATGGGGATGCAGGATTTCATCTTCCAGGTCGTCGTGCCGACGGTCGAGGAGATCGAGATCAAGGACGGGAAGCGCCATACGGTAGAGCGCTGTCTCTACCCCGGCTATATTATGGTGCAGATGATCCTGTCGGATGACTCATGGTACGTGGTGCGTAATACGCCGGGGGTCACCGGTTTTGTGGGAATGGGAAATACGCCGGTTCCTCTGCGTCCGGAGCAGGTTCAGTCGATCCTGCGTCGCATGGAGGCTGCTGCGCCCCAGGTCCGCGCTACTTTCAAGGCCGGACAGAAGGTGCGGATTGTGGAAGGGCCCTTTGCCGATTTTATCGGTGTAGTGGAGCATATCGATGAAGAACGTGCCAAGGTGCGCGTTCTGGTCTCGTTCTTCGGGCGTGAAACGCCGGTGGAACTTGACTTCTTGCAGGTCGAGAAGAGCTAAAGACTAGGGAAGCGCCTGGGGAAACCCAGATATAGGGAGTCGAAAAGATGGCGAAGAAGAAAATTAAGGCAGTAGTGAAGTTGCAGATCCAGGCTGGGAAGGCAAATCCTGCCCCCCCCATTGGCCCGGCTCTGGCCCAGCACGGCATCAACCTGATGGCGTTCTGCAAAGAGTACAATGCCCGGACCACGGGGATGATGGGAAACATCGTCCCGGCTGAGATCACCATTTATCATGACTCATCGTTCACTTTCGAGCTGAAAACTCCGCCCACCCCGGATCTGTTGCGCAAGGCGGCAGGGGTCCCTCGCGGGTCCGCTGAGCCTAACCGCGATAAGGTGGGTGTGATCACGCACAAGCAGTTGCGCGAGATTGCCGAGACGAAGCTGAAAGACCTCAATGCGAATAACATTGAGGGAGCCGAGCAGATGATTGCGGGTACGGCCCGAAGCATGGGCATCCGCATCGAAGGCTAAACGGCTCTTGAGTGGGAGGGTCAGCATACCCGTTATACCACGAGGAGAATAGAGATGACGACACGAGGAAAAAAGTATCTGGATGCAGCTCAAAAAGTCGAGCTCACGCAGTTTTATAGCCCTTTAGAGGCTATGAAGCTGACCAAAGAGGTCAGTTACGTGAACTTCGATGCCACCGTTGAGGTGCATCTGCGCATGGGATTGGATCCCCGCCGCTCGGATCAGCAGATCCGCGGTGTGGTGCGTCTGCCGTATGGCTTGGGCAAGCCGGTGCGCGTTCTGGTTTTTGCTGTTCCGGGCACCGAGCAGATTGCAAAAGATGCCGGAGCCGATTACGTGATCAGTGACGACGAAGGCATCAATAAGATCATGGAAGGGTGGACGGATTTCGATACCTCCATCGCTGTCCCTGAGATGATGCCCAAGGTCGGGCGTTTGGGACGTGTTCTGGGTCGCCGTGGCTTGATGCCGAATCCTAAGACCGGTACTGTGGTCAAGACAGAGGATCTGGCGCAGGCGATTCAGGATGCCAAAGGCGGTCGTGTGGAGTATCGTCTCGATCGTACCGGCAATATTCACTGCGCGGTTGGGAAGGTTAGCTTCTCGATCGAGCAGCTTATGGGGAACCTCTCCGCCATCATGGAGGCGATCCGTAAGGCGAAGCCGTCTGGGGCCAAGGGCATCTACCTGAAGCGGATGACGCTGGCTCCCACCATGGGGCCTGGCGTCAAAGTCGATGCGGCTCAGGGCTTGGCTCTGGAGAGCGCGGCGTAGTAAAAATTTAACAGGTTTCTTTGCTCCTGTCTGCCAAAGACAGCAGGTGCGTCCAGGCGCTTAATTTCCTGCCGAGGCAAGACCCATGAGTTGTACTTACACTTCTGCACCAGTGCGGAAGAACGGGTCCTTGCGTCGGTAGGCGTAAGGACCCGTTTTATTTTAGTGTGTTCCAGATAAGGTTTGTGATCCAGGCGTGGACTGGAAGGGGGTGAGAAGATTTGGCTATTTCACGCGAACGTAAAGAAGCATGGGTGTCAGAGTATACGGATGAGGTGCGCAAGAGCAGTGGCATCATCCTGGCACATTACACGGGATTGTCGGTCGTGCAGATGGAGCGGATGCGCCATCGGGCGCGCGATAACTCCGGTGAGATCTTTGTGGTAAAGAACACATTGCTCAAGAGTGTGCTCGATGCCGAGGGAATTACGGTACCGGAGGGACTGTTGACCGGACCGACCCTGGCGGTTTTCTGCCATAAGGATTTTCAATCGCTGGCAAAGCTTTTCCGTGACTTCGTCAAGGAGTCCGAGGAAGGGCGCTTTGTCCTGCGAGGTGCAGTGATCGAGGGGCATTGTTACGACGCGAAGCAGGCCGAGAAGTTTGCCGATATGCCCAGCCGCGAGCAGTTGCTGGCTCAGGTCTTGGGGACGATCAATGCTCCGGCCTCCCAGACGGTGGGCGTTGTTGCCAGTGGTATCCGGCAGGTGCTCAATGTCTTGCAGGCGTATGTGGATAAGTTAGAGAGCGGTTCTCCCGCTGAAGTGGCGGCCTGACGGCTAAAGCTTCATAAAAACGGTTTCGACTTACTAATTCAACAAGATAACTCAGGAAGAGAGGTTTAGTAGCAATGGCAGATTTACAGAAGTTGGTTGAGGAAGTCAGTGGCCTTACGTTGATGGAGGCTTCTGAGCTGGTCAAAATGCTTGAGGACAAGCTGGGTGTCAGCGCTGCTGCGCCTGTTGCAATGATGGGCGCTATGCCTTCTGCGGCTGCGGCTGCCCCCGTTGAGGAAGAGGAAGAGAAGACGGAGTTCACCGTCGTGCTCAAGGACTTTGGCCCCCAGAAGATCGAAGTCATCAAGGCTGTCCGCCAGATCACCAACCTGGGCCTGAAAGAGGCCAAGGAAATGGTCGAGGGCGCTCCTTCCAACGTGTTGGAAGCGGTTTCCAAAGAGGCCGCCGAGGATGCCAAGGGCAAGCTCGAGGCCGCCGGCGCGATCGTGGAGCTCAAGTAAGCTTTGCTGCTGCGTTGATGCTGAGCGCCCCTTCCGTTTCCGGAAGGGGCGCTTTCATTTCAGCCGTCCTATTGTCGATATGCTGCCTCGTGCTATACTTTCTCTCAATGCACATCGGTCCCTGGTACGTTCAACCCTATACGGCGCGGATTGTTGCGGGTGCCTTGATCGGACTGTTCTGGGTGGCGTGGAGGAACTCCCGCCAGCAGGTGCCCCTGCGTGACCTCCCTTGCCTGATCTGGAGCGTGGCGATCGGCGCGCTGTTGATGGGACGCGTGGGCTACGTTGCCGCAAACAGCGCCTATTTTGCACAGCACCCTATCGATGCGCTGCTGCCCTGGCGGGTCGGCGGGCTGAACGGTGTCGGGGCGTGGGCCGGCGGTCTGGTGGCCTCGTATCTCTGGGCGCACCGGCATGCCCTGTCGTGGCGAGCGGTGGCTGCTCTCCTGGCCCCGGCGGCCCTTCTGGTGGCGGCAGGCGCGTGGTGGGGCTGCGCTGAGGTGGGTTGTGCCTGGGGACAGCCAGCGCTGCTGCCTCCCGCCTGGCTGCGCTGGGCAGTGACCGATGCACCCGACTTGTACGGGGCGATCGTGCCCCGCTATGCTGTGCAGAATATCGCCGCGCTGGGATCGCTGGCGGCCGCGCTGTTGATTGCGGTGGGGCTGGGCCGGGTCTCTCTCTGGCTCCCGCTCTACATGGTGGGGATGGCGCTGCTGACGTCCTTGCGGGCTGATCCCATGCTGCTGCTTTGGGGCTGGCGACTGGATGGCTGGCTCTATGGGGCACTGGGCCTGGGGATCTGGCTTTTGTGGGCCGGGGCCGATAAGGCCAGCCCGACACTCTGATAACGTTCTACTGCATAAAGGTGGCCTATGGAAAATCAACTTTTGGAACCACTCCCGGAACAAGTGACGTTGGACAGGCTGCGGGAAGCCCTGGATGGGTTGATGGACATCACGTCGGTACGTGTGCTCTCCGCAGGGACCGAGCCCACGGTGGAGTTCGGTGGTATCGTCCGTGGGGACGACGTCGACGTGACCTTCGATGAGATTTTAGCGCGCTTCGAGCTGTTGGGCTACACGCCGGTGCTGACTCGTACTGAGGAAGAGTACCTTTTGCAGGCTGTCCCTTTGGTTATCGATAAGCGCACTGGCAAACCCTGGGTGAATGCGCTGCTCTTTGTACTCACCGCGCTGTCGGTACTGTTGATCGGGGCGTTGAACGAAGGTGCTAACCCCCTGGAGGACCTTTCCAGTTTGTGGGTCGGCTTTCCCTTTGCGGCGACGCTGCTGGGGATCCTCGCCGCGCATGAGTTCAGCCATTACTTTGTGGGGCGGCGGTACGGGTCGCCGGTCAGCCTTCCCTATTTCATCCCGCTGCCTTTGAGCCTCCTGGGGACGATGGGCGCGCTCATCGTTCAGCGGGGCCCTATGCGCAGCCGGAAAGCGCTCTTCGATATCGGGGCTGCCGGGCCGCTGGGAGGGCTGGTGCTCGCGATTCCGCTCCTGGCGGTGGGGCTGATGCTCTCCGAGGTGCAGCCGCTGCCCACCGATCAATCTTATTACATGGAGGGCAATTCGCTGCTCTACTTCACCCTCAAGTGGCTCATCTTCCGGCAGGCGCTCCCCGCCGGCGGTGTGGATGTGATGCTGCATCCGATCGCCTTTGCGGCGTGGGCCAGCCTGATGATCACGGCGCTCAATCTCTTCCCCGTGGGCCAGTTCGACGGCGGCCACATTACCTATGCCCTGTGGGGGCGCAAAGCCTGGACGGTGGCGCGCATCTTCGTCTTCCTGATGTACGGCTGGGGCTTCGTGCTGAATCTGATGGGGAACAGCGCGGGGTGGACGTGGCTCATCTGGGGTTTCCTGGGTTCGATGATGGGAGCACGGCATCCGGCGCCGCTGAACGATGCGACGTCCGTCGGCCCCGTTCGCACGGCGATCGGCTGGGGCATCGTGGCGCTTTTCATCTTGATCCTGGTGCCGATCCCCTTGATCATCGTGACGCCCTGAGGTCTTCGTGGGGGCGCTCATTGGAATCGATGCCAGCCGTTCGGTCAGCAGGGTCCAGACCGGCACGGAAGGGTACTCCTATCACCTGATCCGCGCGCTGCTGCCCCTGCTGGCGGATGAGCATACCGTACGCCTCTACTTCCGCCAGCCACCCGGCGCACAGGCGTTCGTGGGGGCCGAGCTGCGGGTCATCCCGTTCCCGCGCCTGTGGACC
>JAVEWB010000110.1:0-7293 GCA_034004765.1 Anaerolineae bacterium | reverse complement strand
CATGGGGCTTTCCAGCCAGATATCCAGCCACTCCGCAGCCCCACCGCATCCGGTGGGGAGGGGGCTGGCAAATTGTATCTTGGGACGCGGGTTGAACCCCTGGCTGTAGCGCAGTACAATGCCGGCTCGCCGCAGGCTGCGCTCCCAGACCGTGCCCAGGTCGAGGACGGAGACGTAAGCCAGCGGCCCTGTCGTGGCAAAGGTGATGCGGTAGCGCCGTGAGGGCGTTGCTTCTGGCGCATCTGTGTTTACAGCGCGTTCTTCTTCGTTGGATGGGGTCAGGGACGCGGACATTGCCATTCCTCCGTGTGCAGGGTGGGGTAGTTGCGCAAAATGCCGCAGGCGTGGCATTGATCGCGGCAGTCGGTCAGAAATTCGCCTTGTTGGCTGCGTTGGTACTCTTGCAGGAAGAACCGTTTTTCGACGCCGCTGTGGAGGTGCTCCCAGGGGAAGTATTCACCCTCGGTGCGGGCGCGGTACAGATAGTAGGACAGGTCGAGATCGGCCTCGTCAAACGCCTGCTGCCAGGCAGCAAGGTCCCGCCACTCATCCCAACCGTCGAAGCGCGCACCCAGTCGCCAGGCCCGCTCGACCACGGGATTCAGGCGGCGGTCTCCCCGAGAGAGTAGCGCCTCGATGCGCGTGGCGGCATATTCGTTCCAGGAGAGGCGCAGGCCGCGTCCTCGCACGTGTTCCTTCAGATACTGCTGCCGCCGCTCGATGGTCGCCTGATCGGCAAGGGGCTCCCATTGGAAGACGGTATGGGGCTTGGGGACGAAGGTGCTGATGCTGACGTGGATCTCGGTCTTCCGCCCTCCTATGTGCAGCCCGATTTTCTTGACGGTGTGGGCGAGGTCGGCCATGGCCGCTATGTCCTCATCAGTTTCTCCCGGCAGACCGATCATGAAGTAGAGCTTCAGTGTACGCCAGCCGCGTTTGAAGACCTCTTCTGCGATGGTCAGCAGGTCGTCTGTGGAGATCATCTTATTGATGCGCCGTCGCAGGGACTCGGTGGCTGCCTCCGGCGCGAAGGTGAAGCCCGATTTGCGGCTGCCGCTCAAGCTGTCGGCCAGATCGACGGAGAAAGAGTCGATGCGGAGGCTGGGCAGCGAGATGCCGGCATGGGAGGGCTCCAGCCGGGGCTGCAGTGCCTGCAGCAGCGGCGCGATCTCGGTGTAGTCGGCAGAGGAGAGGGAGAGCAGCGCGATTTCCTCGTAGCCGGTCGCGGCGATGAGCGCTTCTACCGTCTCCACGACCTCTGTAAGCGGGCGTTCGCGCACCGGGCGGGTGATGGCTCCAGCCTGGCAGAAACGGCAGCCGCGCGTGCAGCCGCGTTGGAGCTCCACGACACCCCGGTCGTGGGTTACCTCCACGTTGGGCACAAGCTGCCGAACCGGCGTGGGGGGCAGGGTTGCGACCACACGCTTGAGGATCTGGGGTGGCGCTTCCGGGAGAATGGGCTCGATGGCGGTAAGCGGGCTGTACTTAGGAGCGCCAGGGGCTGTCTGCACGGTGTAGACGGGGCGATAGAAGCGCGGGATGTAGAGCCCCGGCAGGGCTTGCAGCGCCCGCAGTTGTGTTTCACGGGAGTCACCGCAATGCGCCAGCATGACATGGGCGATTTCCAGGATGACGTCCTCGGCTTCGCCAATGACGAAAGCGTCGAAGAAATCCGTGATCGGCTCCGGGTTGAAGGTCCCGTGCCCGCCTCCCAGAATCAGGGGGGCCGTTTCATCACGCTCTTTTGCCCGAATGGGCAGACCGGCCAGATCGAGCAGTTCCAAGGTGTTGGTGAAGAGCTGTTCGTAGGCGGTGCTGATGGCCAGAATATCGAAAGCCCGCGCGGGTCGGTAGCTCTCGAGGGTGTAGAGGGGTAGGCCGGCGGCACGCATCTGCGCATTCATATCGGGTGCCGGTAGGTAGGTACGTTCTGCCAGAAGCTCGGGCTGTTGATTGAGGCGGTCGTAGAGCAGTGCCAGCGCAAAGTTCGACATTCCCAGCTCATACAGATCGGGGAATGCCAGGCAGATGTGCAGGTCGGTCTGTTCCCACGACTTATGGATGGCGTTGTACTCCCCGCCTACATAGCGTCCGGGTTTGCGGACGCGGTGGAGGAGCGCCTCGATTTGTCCCCATGCAAGGGGGTGTTCGGTTGTTCGAAAGAGTGTATTTGGCATGTTGGATTATGGGTTCCTATAAAATCATACGAGGTGCAACGCACTTCAAGCCAGCGTTGCACCAGGGGAAATCGATTGGTGAGCTTATCCGCTGGATTGATCCCGCAGAGCCTTGATCCAGACCTTGCGGCGGCGCGGTCCGTCAAATTCGGCGAAGAAGACGCCCTGCCAGTTCCCCATCTGCAGTTGGCCCCGCTGGATGAAGATGAAATGGTCTGTGCCTACCAGGATGGACTTGATATGTGCCGGGGAATTCCCTTCAGCGTGACGGTAGGGGAGCCCTTCGGGAACCATGTGCTCCAGCAGCATGGCGACATCTTTTTCCACGGATGGATCCCAGTTCTCATTGAGTACCAGTCCGGCTGTGGTGTGCGGACAGAATAGGAAGCAGATGCCTTCTTCGATTCCGGCTTCAGTAATCGCTTGCTGGATCTCGCTGGTAATATCGACTAAATCGACTTTGGCACGTGTCTGAATTTCAATCTGAATGAACATCATGACCTTTCATGGCTTCGGATTACGTCAGGAAATCGCGCAGTTTGCGGCTGCGCCCGGGATGGCGCAGTTTGCGCAGAGCTTTGGATTCGATCTGCCGGATGCGTTCCCGTGTGACGTTGAATGCCTGTCCTACCTCTTCCAGAGTGTGCGGCTGACCGTCCTTCAGTCCAAAGCGCATCTCCAGGACTTCGCGCTCCCGTTCGCCCAGTTCGTTCAGGATGTTCTCGAGCTGCTCCCGCAGCATCTGCATGGAGGTCGCATCCATAGGTCCGGGGAGGTTCTCATCTTCGATGAAATCGGAGAGTTCACTGTTCTCTTCATTGCCCACCGGGCTCTCCAGGGACATCGGTTCTTGGGCAATGCTGATGATGCGGCGCACTTTAGACATGGCCCGACGGAGCTTCCGTTCCATAGAGGGGGGCAGGGCGCCATCGAGTGCCAGCGTCTGGCGAATGATATTGACGTCATCGGGGGGCATGACGTCCATCTCCAGCGCCAGTTCGTCGAGGGTGGGCTCGCGTCCCAGTTCCTGCATGAGCTGCCGCTGTATCCGCATCAGGCGGTTGATGGTCTCCACCATGTGGACGGGGATGCGAATGGTGCGGGCCTGATCGGCGATGGCCCGGCTGATCGCCTGGCGGATCCACCAGGTGGCATAGGTGGAGAACTTGTAGCCGCGGGTGAAGTCGAATTTCTCCACGGCACGCAGAAGTCCGATGTTGCCCTCCTGGATGAGATCGAGGAAGGAGACACCCCGCCCTACGTAGCGTTTGGCGATATTGACTACCAGGCGCAAGTTGGCCTGGACCAGCATCTGCTGTGATTCTGCGGCCAGGACGTTGACACGCTCCCACCACGTTTCGATCTCTTCTGCTGACGGGATCAGCGGAGCGATGCGATCAGGTTTGGGCCATGTGCTCCCTGTGGTGAGTTGTGTCTGTAATCCCTCGACCACTGCGGGTGGGAGCAGGTAGAGGGAGGTTGCCATCTCCAGCAGTCCGATGATCACGGGTCGCCACTGTGGATCATCCCCCCACCGATTGGGCCCCATAGACTCGTAAAGGGTGGAGGGGACCGGCGATATGAGAATCTTTTGCTGGCGCGCCGTCTCGACAATCAAGATCTTATGGTCCGGTAGGTCGAGCTTGTACTTGCGCGCAGCCTTTTTGCCAACTTTCCAGGCCTCATTGGCTCCTTCGTAGAGCCGAAGACATATATGCGGCAGCTCTTCCGGCGCATCAGACTGTTCAAGCGTGTGCTGGATGTCGCTCAACAGATTTGCGGACTCCCGAACAATGCAAAGCCAGACCTCTTGAGAGGGTTCCAGGAGGTCAACCCGACCGATCTCGCGCAGGTACATTCTTACCGGGTCGTCGACAAAGTCAATGGCAGCTTCGGAAAATTCCTCTTCGATGCGGTCTAATTCGTCGGAGGAAGGCTCTTCGTTTTCCCAATCGCCTTCTTCCTCGTCTTCGCTTTCTTCTATCTCTACCTCTTCCTCGTCTTCGTCGGGTTCTAAGCCGTCAGCTCCGGCGCCGGGTCGGCGCGCGCTTACCTTTTTGGTCTCTTTATGCTTGTGGAAGGCAAAGACCTTGGGGCCTTCTTCATCGCTCTCGTCCTCGATGTAACCGGCCTCTTCTTCCTCCTCTTCCTCGATGTCTTCTTCCTCCACGTCGTTGTCCTCCAGGTAGGTGGTTTCTTCGGGTTCGGCAGAGGCGCGTCCTCTACGATATGCTCCCATTTTATCTCCCCTATCGTCTCAAAAGTCCCATTCTTGGCAGCCCATCCAAGAGTTATGGTACAACTAATTTCCAATCCAATAAAGTCTGGCTATATTACACTTTGGTTACAATTTCTTGGTAAGCGCTTTTTGAATCCCCCGCAGCATTTCGGAGAGTTCTCTGAAGGTCGCGGCGTACTCCGAGCCTTTTAAGTCTCCTTCTGCCTGTGCTGTAATAATCATGCTTTGTACCTCATTGAGCGTCTCCCGGATGCGGCGCTCCCGCAGGTGCAGCACAGTCCGCACCACATCGCGCTGCCATTGCTCACTACTCGTTTCCGGAAGTGGCGACTGGAGCCATTGGCGGACCTGCTGATGTGTTTCAGGGGTGAGCAGTTCTGCCAGTTCCTGCTGGGGCGTTGCCAGAAGCTGCATCCACGCTTCCCAGATAAGGAGATTCTCCGCTGTAAAATCCTCATTTTGTAACGGTGCCAGCTCCAATCTGATCAATTCGGTGTTAATCTGGTCCAATAGATCCGGAAAGTGAAACAAAATATTGAGGATGTGTTCTTCTTTATCCTCGGGCTGTCGTTTCTGCGCTGTGGAGGCGACGGCAGCCTGTTGACGTACTGCCTCTACCCGATCGCGCACTCGCAGTCGATCCATCAGCATTTTAGCGTTGAGGCTCAGTCTGAGCGCGATTTCTTGCGCGTAGGCTTCGCGTTCCACGCTGCTGGAGATGTCCTGCAGCAGCGGCAGCATGGCATCGACGATGCGGGCTTTGCCTTTGGGCTCATTGGCGTCCTCTTGCTGCAGAAGCTGTTCGAAATAAAAACGCACGATGGGCTGCGCTTCTTGTACCAGGTGCGCCCACTGCGCCCGATCTTTCAGGATCAGTTCATCGGGGTCCAGACCATCAGGGAGCAGCAGCACGCGGATATCCACATTGAGCCGTCCCTCATAGCCGATCAACCCCTGTGGGGTGAAGATGGCTTCCAAATTACGGTCTAAGGTCTGGCGTGCTGTTTCCAGCCCGCGCAAGGTCGCCGTGATCCCTGCTTCATCAGGGTCGAGCGCGAGAATGAAGTGTCGGGTCAGCCGCTGTAACTGCTTGAGATGAGCCTCGGTGAGCGCTGTCCCCATGGGGGCAACGACGTTCGCGTATCCCTCCTGGTGGGGGATCATCACGTCCATGTACCCTTCCACGATGATGGCGGCGTCTGCCTGGCGGATGGCCTGACTGGCGAGATCCAGCCCAAAGAGTACATGGCTCTTGTCGAAAAGCGGCGTCTGCGGAGAGTTCATATACTTGGGTTGATCCTCCGGGTTCAAGACGCGCCCTCCAAAGGCGATGGCGCGCCCCCGCCGGTCATGGATGGGAATCATCAGGCGATCTCTGAAACGATCGTATGTACCCCCTTCGTCTTTTTCTACGAGCAGCCCCGCCTTGATCAGCTCCTCGACGCTGAATCCCTGCCCCAGCAGGTGGGTCCGCAGTGCATCCCAGGATCTAAGGCTGTAGCCCACCTTGAATTGTTTGAGAGTTTCCAATTTGAAGCCGCGGCGCTTCACATAGGCGCGGGCTTCCGCAGCCTGCGGTGCACTGAGGAGTAGGGTATGGTAGTAGTCGGCCGCCGCCTCTATGGCGGCGCGCAGCCGTTCCTCCTCAGCGGCTTCCTCAACCTGGGTCGGGGTAAGAGGCCGTACTTCTACATTGGCCTGGCGTCCCAGTTCTTCCAATGCCGTATGGAAGTCCCACCCCTCGTGCTCCATCACGAAGGTGAAGAGGTCGCCTCCTTTCCCACACCCAAAGCACCGCCATCGCTGGTCTTCGGGAAAGACGAAGAACGAGGGCGTCTTTTCACTATGAAAGGGGCAAAGCCCTTTCATGTACCGCCCAGATCTCTGGAGTTGTACATAGCGCCCAATGATTTCTGTCAGATCCAGGCGTTCTTTAATTTCGTCTACGACGCTCATGTGCCTGATTGTACACGGGCAGGTTAGAAACGCAAGGTGACTGTGGTACCAGCAGCTACCTGAGTTCGATCTCCCAGGTGATGACCTGGACGGCGCAATACGCATCTTCGATCCAATGTACGGCATGTTCCAACACGGTGTAGATGTGGGAGGCCTCATTGGCGACGGCAACAAGGGCGATGTTGGAGGTCTGCCAGGCATCTTGATGCGCTACTTCGGCAGCCGCGACCTCGAAGCGCTGGCGCAGTTGATGCAGCAAGGGACGCAGTACCCCCCGTTTCTCTTTGAGTGACGTGACTCCCGGCAGAAGCAGCTCGATCGTGCAGGCTCCGATAATCATAGTTTCCCATTGGCGCTGACTGAAAGCGCAGTAGAGTTCAATCACCAGGTACGACAAGACTGCCGAGGGACTATGCTGTCTCGCAGCATTCTTGTCGCGCTTTACAGCCAAAAAGATGACGCTGAGTCGTTATTCAATCGGTCTTATCGTTTTGTACGAATATACTTTGCGTAGAGATCCATGGAACGTTCGATTTCGGCATGGGCGACCTCGCGGCCCTCCCATCCCATCGTTTTTACGTTCATGTGCTGAAGGTCCTTGTAGACCGAGAAGAAATGGGACACCTCTTCCAGAAAGTGGGGGGGGATGTCTTCAAGATCCTGATACGAATCGGACAAAGGATCGGTGGCCGGGACGGCCAGGATTTTGTCATCTTTCTCTCCTCTGTCCAGCATACGGAAAATGCCTACCGGGCGTGCCTCGATGACGCAGCCGGGGAAAGTGGGTTCATTGGCCATCACCAGGATGTCCAGTGGGTCGCCATCGTCGTAATGGGTGCGTGGGATAAACCCATAATCGCCGGGGTAGTGCAGGGATGAATAGAGCACGCGGTCGAGTTTGATGAACCCCGTCACTTTGTC
>JAVEWB010000109.1:0-7310 GCA_034004765.1 Anaerolineae bacterium | reverse complement strand
GGATTGTTTGAAGGAAGCGCCGAGTTGGTGGTCGGTGTTTCCAGGAAGAGGCGGTGTCGATGGATGGGGATCCTACGATCATGGAGTGGCTGCTGGAACCGGACGAGCCTTCGGTACGTTGGCGCACGCTTACCTGTTTATTGGAGCGGGGAGCCGATGACCCCGAGGTGGTGCAGACCCGGGCCGCCATCCCCGACTCGAGGCCGGTAAAACGCCTCCTGGCGAAAATGCAGCCGGATGGCACCTGGCTACAGAGGAATCCCCGCACCCGGGAGATGCTCGGAGGCGGCGTGGAGTATGGCGCTTTTGCGACCACCCACTTCTGTCTGGCCTATCTGGCGGAGCTGGGCCTGGACCGCACGCACCCGCAGGTCGCCAAAGCTGCGGAGCGCTATCTATCCTTGCAATCGCTCGATGGGGACTGGTATCTGCACCTGTCCTGTCTGCTTGGCTACAACGTCCGCACCTTCATCCTCTTGGGATACCGGGACGACCCCCGTGTGCAGCGGGCGATCGACCTGCTGATCGAGACCGAGAGGGAGGACGGCGGCTACCTGTGCGATCTCCACGAGAAGAAGAAGTACAAGACCCGCCCGGTCAAGAGCTGTGTCCGCGGCGCGGTGAAAGTGCTCCTGGCATTGGCAGAACTGCCGGAGTATTGGGAGCACCCGCGCTGTCGGCAGTTGGTGGATTATTTCCTGTGGCGTGGGGGCATCTTCCGCTCCACCGATCCGGGGCGGCTGGTCAACGCGGACATGGAGAGGGCCACGTTTCCCATCATCTGGCGGGCCAATACGTGGGAGATCCTGTACGCGCTGAGCAAGATGGGCTATGGCAGGGATGAGCGGCTGCACGCGGCCTGGGAAGTTCTGGAGCGCCAGGCCGACGCCTCAGGCCGCTATCTCCTGGACTGGACGCCGGCCCAGAGCCCCTGGAAGTTCGGTGAGCGGGGCGAGGTGAACAAATGGATCACCCTGTATGTCCTGCTGGCTAAAAAATACCGGGGGTGATGGACCTTTCGAAGACACTGCAAATTGCACTGTTGTACACGCGTTATTGCAGTACTTTAATGTTGACTTTATCGTGAATGGTGTATACTTACTAGGGCTAAGTGCTGCTTGTGAGGTACCGAGGTAGATAGCTGCAACAGCACGACGCCGGGTGTGGTTAGGGGCCTCTGACTGTTTTCAGGGACGACGGAGAAGTACATCAATATTCAACACAATCTCAAGGAGAGAACACATGGACAAAAAGCAAAAATCCCAGATGTATGAAGAGTTCCTTCGCGGTGAAGGTTACCTTCCCCAAATTGACGCGGATGGTGACGTTGTCTTCAAAGCAGAGGGAAAAGTCTATTTGATCATCATCGATGAGCGTGATGAAGAATTCTTCCGCATCGCTTTCCCAAATTTCTGGCCCATTGAAAGCCCGGAGGAACGCGCCAAGGTTACACAGGCCGCGCTTGACGCCACCGCATCGACCAAGGTGGCCAAGGTGTTCCCGGTGCAGGACAATGTGTGGGCAACGATCGAATTATTCTGTCTCCCTCCGGAGAACTTCAAGCTCGTGTTCAGACGATCCTTCAGCGCCCTGCAATCCGCCGTTACTACGTTCGTTGGGAAGATGCGCGCCTAGAACTGTATCTCTGATGAATGCATCGTCAGGACAGGCGCTGCCGTTGTGCGCCTGTCTTGACGGTGGTTGATGGACCGCACGACCCCCCTTAGCATCTCCCTTCCTGGATATGCAGCATCTTCGGCCGTCTAGACGGATTGACGTTTCTTATTTTTGGTAGAGGATTATCCTCGACCTGGAGCAATCTGATCTTATACGGGTGGAGTGCTAGAAATGAAGATCTTCATCGGTGACTACCTCCTTCGCGACTGGCAGCGTGCGGACGCGCTGGCCATCACGAGCTATGCCAACAACCCGAAGATTGCGGCCAACCTTCGGGACGGCTTCCCTCACCCTTATGGGCCATCCGATGCTGAGGCCTTTCTCGCCCGCGCTATGGCGATGCAGCCGCCCACCTTCTTCGCGATCGCCAACGAGACGGAGGCCATCGGCAGCATCGGCTTGATGCTCGGTCAGGACGTTCACCGGCTGACGGCCGAGATGGGCTACTGGCTGGCCGAGCCTTTCTGGGGCCGGGGGATCATGGTGCAGGCCGTTACGGTTGTGGTCGCATATGCCTTCACCACGCTGGGGCTCAACCGCGTTTACGCCGAGCCGTATACCAGCAACCCTGCCTCCGCCCGCGTTCTGGAGAAGGCAGGGTTCCAGCTCGAAGGGATCCTCCGGGCAAGTGTGCTCAAGAACGGCAAGGTGCTGGATCAGGCCATGTATGCCAGGATCAGGCCCGGGATTGCAGGAGGGAGCTATGACCGGGAATGCGTTGAGCCGGGGCAACCTCCCGGCGGGTGTCACGATAAGGTGTGATCTGAGGCCGGGGGACATCGGCTACCTGATCTACCTGCACGGCATCCTCTACGCGCAGGAGTACGGCTGGGATGCTACGTTCGACGCCTACGTGGCCGGTCCTCTGGCGGAGTTCGCTAAATCCCATACCGATCGCGGGCGGATCTGGATCGTGGAGAAGGACGGTGTCGTTGCAGGCTCGATCGCCATTGTCGAGGTCTCCCAAGAACAGGCGCAGCTCCGCTGGTTTTTGCTCCACCCGGATCTCCGAGGCCGCGGGCTGGGGCGGCTTTTGATCGAGGATGCCCTGAGCTTTTGTCGAAAGTGTAGCTATTCTTCTATCTTCCTCTGGACCGTCAGCGCGCTGAAAGCGGCCGCCTATCTGTATACATCGGCGGGGTTCTGGATAACGGCAGAAAAGACGCATGATCTCTGGGGTGCGACCCTGACGGAGCAGCGGTACGAGCTGCGGCTTACGGTGCCGGGGGAGGCTTGTAATGGAGACGTCTGAACGAACCCAACTGCATAGTAAGTACGATTATAATAAAGGTGTCATGCATGTGGTTCCCTTCTGTCAAAGGGGCTTCGGCGGCTCTATCATGGCTTGATGGAGGTATTCACCGGCAAGCCTTTGCAGGCACGGTGATGAAGGGCGTAAGATGGACGTCCCTCTTAAGGAACCCTGGCGGGTTCAAGGAGTTTTACCAGATGAACCTTCAAAAGATACCCCCCTGGTTATGTTTTACGCTGGCATCCATGCTGTCTGCTGTGATGCTCATTGCTTTCAATGGCGTAGCCGCGCCGCCAGCCGTCACGGCACATCCTCGCGCGGCTCCCGGTGACGTGATTCAGGTCTTCAACAACGCCTGGATGTACCAAAACAGCCTCGGCATGGTCTATGACCCCGATCGGGGCATCGTGCGTTATGCTCACGAGAGCCAATCCAGTTCGCACCGTCCCACGATCTTTGATGTGCATCCTGTCACGCACACTGCCGTCCTTAGCATCGCCCTTTCTACCCAAAACGCCCGGCACAAGTGGCGCTGGCAAATCGACAACCGCGATGGCGCAGGCTACGACTACATTGCCAAAACCTATTTCCTGCCGGACTACCAGGGCGACCTATCCTACGCTGACGACAACATCGTAGAGATCGATGCCAACGGTAGCATCCTCAACGCTTGGGAGATGGATGATGAGGTGGGCAGCAATGACAGTGCTGACGGCTCCGGCATTGACACCATCATCGACATTGCCATCGTGCCCGGTGGCCCCAATCGCTATTTCGTGGCCGCCGCCTACGACGACAGCCTGGTCTACGAGATCGTGCTGACACGCACAGGATCCCTGTGGACACCTCGCTCTTGGTCCACGCTTGCTGCTTGCCGTCTCCCCGGACTTACCGATAACCTGGGCATCGACTACGATGCTCAGCATCGACGCCTTTACCACTCCGACTGGAAATCCCAACGGATTGTCGTGACCGATCTGGCATGTGGTGACGGGGAAGACATGAACGTCCTGTACGAATTCACCTGTCCCGGCGCGGGTGGCTACAACAGCGGGGTGACCTTCATCGAGGGCTCGGACCCGCCGGAGATTTGGGTCACGGACTTCGACAAGAACAAGACGACCCGCTGCGAGGCGGTGGGTAGCCTTGTTCCCGATCCTGGCTGGGAGAAAACGGTGGATGGGGTCTTGTGGACGGCGGGCCTGTCCATCACTACGCAAACGTCGGATACCTTCGGCGTGACGGATGTCATCACCGCCGGGCGGCCCTTCACACTGACCGATCTCTGGGATAACGACCGGCTGCAATTGATCGCAGTCCGGGTCGAACCACCGCTGGCCGACGTCTTTACCGTAACCGGCGCGCTGACCGTTATGGGTGATGCGGCCACACCGGAGATGGTGACGGTCACGAAACACTTCCTCACCCTTCCCAGTACCTGGACGCACACCCTTGTCTCGGAGACTCTGGACGTCGTGGGGGCGTATCCCGGAGATGATCACTTCTTTGTGGAGCGGCCCTTCACCGTGAACAAGCTCGCGCCCGTTTTGGACATTGGATCCGCACCACCGTCTCAGGAAGTTTACGCCGGAGGCGCAGTCAAATTCACGCTCAGTTACACCAACACCGGCGGCTTCGAGAACGCCGTGTCCATCACCAGTACCTTCTTCGTGACCGCGCCCTTCCTCTATGCCGATCCTAAACCCGACAGCGTGGCTTCAGATCGCACATGGGCGCGCTGGGACGTGGGTAACCTGGTGGACGGTGACAGCGGTGAGATTGACGTCTATGTGTTCGTTGCGGAGAGTGTCGACACGGGTACATCGATCACGCTCACCAGCGGCCTCTATAACCATATCGGCGGACTGGAGGATGAAATCGAAACCGTTCTCGCGGTCGTCGGCGAAGCCGCAGCGGGTTGGACCAAGACCCTTGATGACGGCAGTGGCCCCGTTGTGTGGTCGCCCATGCTCTCCCTCACCTTGGAGACGTACGACACCTTCACCGTAACCGATGTCATCACCACCCAACAGGCGGCTGTTTTGACCGAGGCGTGGCTCCCCTCTGAATTGGCCCTTACGGACTGGTCTGTGCAGCCATTGGCGTATACCGATCTTATCACGACCGGGTCGGGGTGGCTGAATTTCAACGTGCCATTTTTCTCGCCACTTTACACACGTCCGATCACACTTACTAAAGTCTTCACCGTCGAGACCTGCTCCTGGCCCCATACCGTTCTCTGGGAGCAGCTCACCTTCGGGACAAGCGCGCTGGTCCGCCCTGTGTTTATCTATAAGGACGCCCCCTTGCTTGCCCTCACGGCTCCCCAACCCGACGCCGAAGTGTACGGCGGCGAGTTTGTCACTTACACACTCACCTATTCCAACGCCGGTGGCTACGAGAGCCGGTTCTCCGTGCGCACTGATCTCCCGGCAGACATGACCTTCGAGGCATCCGAGCCGCTGCCCACAACGAGTGGGGCCGAGTATGCGGAGTGGGTCTTTGCCGAGGGCCTGGAGAGGGGCGAAATGGGTCAAATTACCATCACCGCGAAAATTACGGATGAAGTTCCCCCGCATACACAGTTGGAGATTGATAACACCCTGCTCGATCATGGCGGGGTTTCCAGCGCCTCTGCTCCCATCGTTTACGAGATCGGATCGCCGACTTGGGAAAAGTACGTCAACGGCAATCCCTGGGACGAAGCCGTGCTGGTCGAGCCCGGAGACATCTTTACCGTCACCGAGGTCATTACCAGCCAGACCGCTTTCACCCTTGTGGATCGCTGGACGGATGAGCATCTCACGCTGCTGGCAGTCACCTATGATGCCGGCGCTGTCATCGACACGACCGGCCAGATGACGTGGACGGTGCCCGCCGATGCACCGGAGACGGTGACGCTCAACAAGAGCTTCCGCACAGAGGCCTTTACCACAGCCTACACGGTGCTCTGGGAAGATTTGTACGTCGGCGGCGTGGAATTGGAACGGCGAGCCGTCACGCTGGAACGAGCCGTTCCCGATCTGCGGCTGACCAAATCCGGCATACCGGCCACTGCCGAACCCGGCGGCCTTGTGACGTACACATTTGCCTTTTCCAATGCGGGGACAGGCACGGCGACAGGCGTTGTCCTCACAGACACGATCCCTGTCAGCGTGACGGGCACGATGTTTACTTACAGCGGTGCTGCTATCACCCACCGTACCGGCACCCGCTACGTCTGGGACGTGAGCAATCTGGCCTCGGGCGCGGGCGGCCTTATCACGGTCACCGGTGTGCTGAGCGATCCGCTGTCTTTCAGTCTGGTGACCAATGCCGCGGAGATCCGCGCGGCGAACGAGGCAGAAGCGGGCGGCGCATCGCCCGGCGATGATGCCGGCGGCGTTATGGCTGCCGCGTCCATCAATGTGATCAACAGGCCTGCCTTTACCAGCACGCCGATCATCACGGCGACGCAAGGTATGCCTTATGCTTACACGGTCACCGCCACCGATCCTGACCTCGATGACGGGGATGTGCTCACCATGACCGCACCGACGCTTCCCGGTTGGCTCACCCTGAGCGATCAGGGGGACGGCACGGCGATCCTCTCCGGCACGCCAGCGGATGCCCATGTGGGCCAAAACGCTGTTACCCTGCGTGTGACAGATGGCTGGGGATTGACGGACACGCAGACATTTGTCATCACGGTGTGGCAACGACTCTATTTGCCGCTGGTGCTCAAACAGTAGGGGGTCTTGCTCTAAAACGCGCCCGCAGGCTTCGTTCCTGCGGGCGCGTGCTTTACAGGGTTACGCGAGAGGTTCGGCCCTCAGCAGCTCCAGCAGTCCCTCCGGGTAAAGCGGCGGGGTGCCCGCGCCGAGGGTGTCGAGATCGAGCCAGACGGCGTTGAAAGGGATCCCACTGCTCTCTATGCCCTCGAGATGACTCACCTCGTACAGTGATTTGTCCTGCAACTCGGCAGCGTAGACGAAGACGATCTCATGTCCTTGTTTGCCATCGACAGTAAAGATGTTTTCCAGAATATGTAAGAGCCGGGGATGCTCGGCCTCTGTGCCGAGCTCTTCCTTGATCTCGCGGCGGAGGGCAGCGTCGCTGGTCTCCTGGAACTCGATGCCGCCGCCGGGCGGGCAGTAGAAATACTCCTTTTTGGTGGGGTCGTACATCTCGCAGGCCAGGATACGGCCGCTGCGGCGAAAGATGCCAATGGCTTTGGGACGAATGACCCCGGGGACTACAGCGTCGTTCATCGAAAGATCCTCCTTCTGTCGAAGTTTGTTGATACTATCGAGAAACGGTCTTCTGAGAATGGCGGTGTAGGCTGCGATGCCTTTGAAGAAGCAAGGCGTCATTATACCTGCGAACAAAAAAGGGACAAGTA
>JAVEWB010000108.1:0-7312 GCA_034004765.1 Anaerolineae bacterium | reverse complement strand
GGGGGCACGTCTCGGAGAAACAACACGTGGCGGAGAGCTTTACTCTCCGCCACAGCCATCCACTTGTCGATCAGGCAGGGACCAGACTCATCTCATCCACATCCGCGGGTTGGAAATCCAGCAGCTTGATCAGGTAGATGCTTGCCAGTTCTTTGTAAATGGTCCGACCATTACTGGTCCCGCCGAGACAACGCTGGCAGTAGGGATGGACGACCCGCATCCGTGCAAAACCGTCACGGATCGCCTGCGCCTCTTCGGAGGCCAGAATAGCACCAAGGGAAGCGTCGTGCAGATTGCCCAGCGACGTTTTGCCATCGTAGTCGGCGCAGCAGATCGTCACCTCGCCGCTGTTCAAGATCCCCACGTTGTGCAGCGCATACCCGCAGAATCCCACCCGGGCGGGGTAGATCTTTCGCGAGGTGAACGCATTACCCCAATCCCCAAAAGGCTGCGCGTAGACAACCACCTTGTCGTTGAGCCGGATGAACCGGGGATGAAGCACGTTGAATCCCCGAAGAGCACGCCTGACCTGCTCCGGTGCAATCTGCAGATCGATGGCCTCGGCCACATCCAGGATGAAGGAGGCGAGCGTATCTTTATAAGGGTGGCCGGTCCCATTGATACGCATGGGCCTGTCGATGTCGAAATACTTTTTCGTCGCGGTATTCATCAGACAGAGCACCACCTCCATCGCGCCCTGCGAGCGGCCGACGGCCTGCGCTATCTCCATCATCTGCCGGTAATAGCAATCGAAGGGGATGTCGCTGCCGCGGGCGGCGTGGTTGTAGCGGTTGGTGAGCTGCACGGAGACGGAGAGCATGTCCAGCCCGGCCTCGGCCAGCGCCTGTATCCGTTCCTCAGTCAGCAGCGACCCATTCGTGTTGATCTCCGTCCGCAGCCCTTTGCTCTTTGCATGCCGCACGGCGTCCTCGAGCCGTGGGTAGAGCAGCGGCTCCCCCAAAATGTGGAAGCCGACGGTGTCCGTGATCCCATCCCGGACGATGTCGTCGATGCCCTTCTCGAAGAGGGCAAAGTCCATGTGCTGCCGTTTCCTCTCCGAGAGGTAGCTCGGGCAGAAATCACAGCGGAAATTACAGTAATTGGTGACCTCGAAGTACACTTTAGTGACTTCGAACTTATCTTTTTTCTGCATGGTTCTCATCCCCTTATTCAGCGATAGGCGTCTCGGCGGTTTCCTCTAACAAGGTGACCGAGAGAAGCGGCAGAGCCAGATCACGCAGTTTGAAAAGCAGGCCATACAACGCCGCCTGATCGGTCACCGGTCCCGTGAGGACGGTGACGCCTCCCTCCTTGGACGTGACCGTCATACCCTCGAACCACTGCGACCACAGGCCATCGTCCAGCCGTCCCTTTACCTTGATCTCATAGATCGCTTGCTGCATTACGTTCCCCCTTCTATCGTCTGCCTGCACGGGCCCTGGGGCCGCCGAGCGCCAGCTCGGCCCCATCGTTTCGATAAGGTCATTCAAGCCCGTATAGCATCAAAGTACCATAGAAGGGAAATCAATGCCTGCCCCAAAGGGGATAGCAAGGGGATAACCAGCCGGGATATTACAAAAAGTGACGAAACTGCTTAGCAACGGGTACTCAATGCAAAGACTCCATAAAGCCGCTCAAGGCTTCCAGAAGCCCTCTATTGAGTATCTTGAGGAGTGTTCAATCTTGCCAGGAACTCAGATGGCTTGAGGATATCTATGCCAGCGTAACTTACCAATGTCAACAGGTCTGGGTCACCTGTCACGATGCAATCCGCCCCCGCCTCTAAAGCACAAGCCAGAAATTTATCATCATCCGGGTCTGAGCAAGCCGGCTCAATATCGTTGATGCCGGCTACAATCAATGCATCAGCCCGCAATGAAGCGATGAGGCGTGCGCTATCTGCTTCGGTAACTCCATAACGGTCACGGATACGTGGATAACGCAGCACGCGTTCGATTTCTACAATGATAAGCTCAGACGTCACTAAAATGTAGGCCTGCTGCCGCCATGCTTCCAAGATCTGGAACGGCGTTCCCCGCGCAAGAATCAAGCCGCTCACATAAACGTTGGTGTCCAGCACAACGCGAAGGAGGGGATGCGAGGATGCAGGGGAATACTCAGCGGTGGGCTCGCTCACTTCTTGCCCCTGACCGCACGCAGAGCCTCATCCACGTCGACCTCCACCTGCTCCGGTTCGGCTTCGAGGTTGCGTTCACGGATTTCATCATAGACGGCAAAGCGCCTGGCTCGTTCCTCAGCCTGCTGGCGCAGCGTCAGGTATTCTTCATATCCCAGGATGACGGCAACCGGGCGATTGTTGCGTTGGATGATAGTTTTCTGACCGGCATAGCCTGCTTCCGTGACCAACTGTGAAAAATTAGCGCGTGCTTCGGCGGCACTGCATTTTCGTTCCATCGTATTCTCCTTATCATTGTACGTCATGTACATATTGTACAACAATATAAAGGGTTTGTCTATAGTTTGTCGCCGGATCTGGAACGAAACAGCGAGTGAGCACCCACTGCGGCCAGCAGCAAGATCGCGGGCAGCACGGGCAGACGGAAGCGCACCTGGCTGATAGGGCCCGGCACAAACGTCACGTAGAAGAGCGTTGCCAGCATGAATCCCGCCAACATGCGGGGCCGCAGCCGGGCTGCTCCCACGAAACACAGCACGATCACGGCAGCGGAGCTGATCGCCCATCCCACCCACAGGATCAAGGCCAGGGGGGGCAGCGCGAGCAGCCGTTCCTGCAGCAGAATGGTGCCTGCCTGGATAATCCGGCCCTGCCCCAAGGCCTTCAAAGCGCGCCCCAGGGCGTCTCCCTCGGTCGGCAAAGCATCCCAGGGCTGCCCGGAGAGCCGCGTGTACCAGAACTTGTGCTCCTGCGGGATGAACGACCACAGCCAGCTCCGCGTGTGGCTGACGATGAACTCCTTCGGATGCGCGCGGAGAAGGTCGAGCGATACCGCCGTGATCTGCTGAAGTCGGAGATCGCGCTCGCGGCTGGAAAGCGATGCATCGTCCACCGAGGCCCAGCCGTAACGCTGCGCCGCCTGAGCAATCACCTGCGCATAAAGCTCCTCCCAGCGGGGCGTCCAGGGCGCGACGGACTCCCCCTCGATCTCGGCCAGCATGGCCACCGCGCTGACGTGTGCCAGATTATCGTCGAACGTGCGCGTGTAGAACGCCTCCCCAAAGACGCTACGATTGCGCAGCATCCAGGGAGCGAGCATCAGCGCGATCACTCCCGCCATCAACGCAGCCCCCTGCCACCACTGCTTGCGCCCCGTCGTGACGCCGTGGAGCAGGATCACGACCAGCACCAGTGGGAGGAATTGGATGTTGGGCTTGCACAGAATCGCCGTGCCGAACAGCACGCCGCAGCGCAGTGCATCCCGATTGCGCCCCCGGGCCAGGTAGCGCGCGAACATCCACACAGAGCTGGTCAGCAGCAGCCCAAAAAGAATTTCGGTGAGCAGTTCGTTGCAGAAGCGCCAGGGGGCCGGATGCAGCGCATAGAGCAGTGCAGCCAGCCAGCCCACCCGCCGTCCGGCCACCTGCTTTCCCAGCCTGAAAAGCACCGCCACCGTCAGCACGTCCACCAGCACCTGCGCCAGGACGACCACCTCGGGCATAGGGCCACCGATCGCATACCACGCCGCGACAAAAAGCGGATACAGCGGCGCACGGATGTTGTCCTCCCGAAACGGTGGTTCCGTGTTCATCGAAAAGGCGCCGCGCTCCAGCAGATTGACCGCTATCCAGTGGTAACCCTGTGCATCCACGTGGTCGAACTGCATGCCCCGCGGCGCTGCCTCCAAATAGCCGAAACGCAGCAGTGCAGCAAGCAGCACAAGCACCAGCGGCGCGAATCGGCGGAAACTGCGATTTCTAATCAAAAGATCCCCCAAAGCAAAAAGATAAGTGCCCGTCATTATACCGCATGGAACTCACCCAGCCCCGCCCGGCGATAAATCACCGGGCTACAAGCATCGCGCCCCGTAAACGGGGCTTTTTTGCCCAAAATACGGGAAAACGTCCCGTCTTGGCCAGCTCGCTGTCGAAGGAATCCCGTTGTGATGCACAACCCCCTATTCAAGCAGGCTCCCCAACCCGCTTCAGCGGGTTTTGGATATCAGACCGGGGCTTCAGCCCTGGGCTTCATTCAGGAGTATAGCACAGCGCGCCGGCTTTGGACGGGAACCACAGCCGCCCACAGTGATCCTCGAACCCCTGCCCCAATGACTCCTTGCCACACCCATCCTCCCCGCCCGGGAAGGTCGCCCACTGCTTGCCATCCCAGCGGCACAGATCGCTGATGAAACAGGAAAGCCACAGGTGGCCGCGCGAATCCACCGTCATCGCCTGGACGTTGTTATTCGGCAGCCCCGACGTTGCGTCGAAGATCGTCCACGTCCCCTCGCCCTCTTCACTCTCCAGCCGCGCCACGCCGGTGCCAAGAACGATGTCCCCCAACTGTACCAGGCTGATCCAGGCGTGGCCGTCCCGGTCCATGGCCAGCGA
This sequence comes from Anaerolineae bacterium, assembly GCA_034004765.1. Lineage (GTDB taxonomy): Bacteria > Chloroflexota > Anaerolineae > B4-G1 > SLSP01 > JAVEWB01. The sequence goes on along the minus strand of JAVEWB010000108.1, from coordinate 2,785 downwards.
TTCGAAGCGATGTCCCGAAGGGGCAGTCGCACGCTGCTTCCAGCCGCTTTCCCCATCATAGCTGCTGAGCACATAGTCATTGAGGAAGGTGCCCATCCCAGGGATCATCGAAAGTGAGGGCAGCCCCAAGGAAAGGAGCGACGATGACGACATGGACGGCGGTTCCTGCGAGATGACCTCCAGAAGCCACACGCTCTCCCCCTGCACCGCCCAGCCCAGGCGCGTGTGAGCAAGACAATGGAGGTACCAGGCCATCACCGCCGCCCGCCGGTCGGCATACTCCGTCCACGTTGCGCCGTCGAACCGCCGCCAGCGATAGGCCTGAAACCGGGCGGTCCCGTCGCGCATCCCGTCGGCCGGCGACCCAATGGCCAGCCACAGGCCGCCATCCCGGTCGGCCTCCAGGGCCAGAATGCCTCCCTCCGGTACGGCCTCCGGATACGTCTGCCATACTCCATCCGGCGAAAGGACACACAGCCCCCCCGGCTCCGCAGGTGAATGGACGACCACCCCATCACCCGTGAACTCGTACTGGCGGTCTCCCTGTGCATCGCACACAGCCCAGATCCGCCCTTCCCCGTCTGTGGTCACCAACCCAACGGTGTCGTTGATCAGGCCCCCCTCTGCACTCCGGTAAGTCTGCCACGTCTGGGCCTCCGGATCGAACCGGCACAGCCCTCCGCCATAGGTGGCAAACCAGAGCGCGCCGCTTTTGTCCTCGGCAACGTCGGTCACATAGTCATGGGACAGGCCGCTGTTTGCAGTGGTATACCGCTGCCAGGTCGCAGAAGCTCCGCTCATCGTTCCCTCCCGTTACAGCACTAAGGGTCATCCCTTCTGAAACACCCCATCGCAGACGGAATGCGTGAGCAGCAGCACCCGTTTTTCCTGCATCCTGACCACACGGAGCCCCTGTTGTGTCATCAACATACGGATCTCCTCTGCCGCCATGCCATGGCTTTCCGCCGTGGGCTCGCGCAGGAAGAGCGTCCCTCCCTTTCGCAGCACACGCGTCAGATGGTGAACGACCTCAGGTCGCTCGATCTCCGGGATGTCGTGCAGCACGAAGTGGACGAAAACACCATCGTAGGCCTCGTCCTCAAGATCAAGTTCGGCGATCGGTCCCAGCTTATAGGTGACGTTGGCATAACCGCGCAGCGTCTGCCGGGCGATCTCGCTCCACCTCCGGGAGACATCCACGCAGGTCAGCGCTCCCCCGCCACCGGCCAGGATGGAGGCGATCTGCCGGGAGGCTATCCCGGAGCCTGAGCCATAATCCAAAATCCTCTCATCGCCCTTCAGCCCCAGGCTCCGAACGTAGCCTCGATAATACGGATAGAGAAGTGTTTTGTTTAGTGTGACCGCCAGTCCGACTTCGGAATCCTCCGGTTCGTACCCCATGCCTTCCTCCCATGAAACCTTTTGGAATATCTGCTCACGCCTGCTTTTCGACCTTCACCAAGGGCACACCCAGATCACGGATACGGGTCAGGGCGGCGTGGATAGGCCCCTTCTATACGGCTCAATCTTATCACGCTTTTCCCGCTTCTTCAAAAAATTACCCCAACTTATGAACTTTTTTCGCCCGACCTGCATGTAACGTATAGAAAGAGCAACCAAGCAAAAGCAGGAGGTGTGAGATGGTACGGTGGATTCGTGAGTGGGCAATGCTTTCAGCGTTGTTGATCCTGGCAATGGGCATGATCTTCGTCTTTTGGGCGATCTGGCCGCTGCTGCCCGGCCGCCTGCCGCTGTATCTCCTCTCCTCGCTGAACCCGGAGGGCATCTTCGCCATGCTGCTGCTCACCGTCGTCCTGGTGGGTTTCGGCAAGCTGATGGGGAGCAAGTAATGAGAGAATTGGGAATTGGGAATTAGGAATTAGGAGCTTGGCCGCAGCCAAGCTCCTAATGATCTTTCTTGACAGGCCTCATGGAAAAGTTATACTGTACAGGTGTATCCCTTCAAGTATACATCTATGAGGAGGCTCTATGAAATTGCGGTTTGTGTGTCTTATCTTGACCTTAACTTTGTTGATGTCCGCCTGCCAGTCGGCCCCCGCCCCCACGACGGTCAGTCCTGCCGAAGGAGAGTCCGAGATCATCCTGGAACTTGCCGGAGCAGCGGAGACCAAGACCTTCACGCTCGATGAGCTCAAAGCGCTGCCTGCGACGGAAGGCTACGCAGGTACCAAGAGCAGCACCGGCAAGATCACGCTGCCCGAACTGTACAAAGGTGTCCTGCTGACCGATCTGCTCGCTCAAGTGGGCGGCATCGATCCGGCCATGGCCATTCAGATCGAAGCCAAAGACGGCTACGCCATGACCTTCTCCCCCGAGCAAATCACCAATGGGAACTTCATCGCCTATGACCCCGGCACAGGGGACGAGATCTCCGATGTCGGCAAGTTGCAGGTGCTGATCGCCTACGAGCGCAACGGCGAGCCGTTCGACGCGGAGCAGGACGGTACGCTGCGGTTGATGATCATCGGCGAGGACACCAATCAGGTGACCGATGGCCACTGGTCGATCAAATGGGTGCGCCGCGTCTCGCTCAAGCCCCTGTCGGCCGACTGGGTCCTGCATATGGAAGGAGCCATCACAGAGGACATGGATCGCGCCACCTTCGAGTCCGGCACGAATGAACGCTGCCACGAAGCCACCTGGAAGGATGACCATGCCCAGACCTGGACCGGCATAGCGCTCTGGCTGTTGGCGGGGCGTGTGGACGACGAGAACAAGCACGAAACCGGTGCCTACTCCGACGCACTGGCCGATCAGGGTTACA
>JAVEWB010000107.1:0-7349 GCA_034004765.1 Anaerolineae bacterium | reverse complement strand
CCCGTCCGCCCGCTCCCCTGTTTTCGCACATCCACCCGTTTGATGATCCATGCCCAGAACATGCCGGGAGGGATGGAGCCTAATAGGTAGGCCGCCAGCCATGCTGCCAACACTTTTACTACCACTATCATAACGACGTTATCCTTTCATTTTTGTTGCCACACACAGTACAGGTTGGATTTTTGGAAACCTGAATGAGATCGAAGGTGCCGGATAGCCCTTCCCACAGTAGAAGGTGATCGACCAGGGGGGATCCGGCTCCCAACAGCACTTTGATGGCCTCCGTCGCTTGTAGGGCCCCGATGACGCCGGCAACGGCTCCCACAATGCCTAACTCTGCGGGTACGGCGTAGGTACCGGACGTCGGTGTTGTGGGAAAGATGCAGCGGCGGCAGGCATGGCCGGGTAGGGTCACCCCCATCTGCCCGGCAAAGCGTTCTACCGCTCCCCAGACCAGCGGCAGCCCCGCATCCACACAGAGCTCGTTCATCAGGTCTTTCGTCTCCAGGTTATCACTGGCTTCGACGACCAGATCATACTGTTGTACCAGCACAGCCCCATTGCTGCGGAACACGCGCATATCATAAGGGACAGCCCTGATGTCTGGATTGAGGTCGCGGAGCCGTTTTACCGCGGCCAGTGCTTTGCTATGGCCCACATCCTCGGTCGTGTAGAGGATCTGACGGTTGAGGTTGGAGAGGGAGACTTTGTCGCTGTCTGCCACGCCCAGGGTGCCCACTCCTGCGGCTGCCAGGTAGAAGAGTGCGGGCGATCCCAGTCCCCCGCATCCGACCACCAACACGCGGGCATTGCGGAGCCGTGCTTGACCCGTTTCCCCTATTTCAGGGATGATGATCTGCCGACTGTAGCGCTCATCCATTTCACTTGCCTCGCTTTCCCTGACTCTTCAAAGGGACGCCTATACTTCCTATTCTATGCGTAGATAGCGTAGACACAAGCTGACTTTCTGCCTCTCTCAGGGTATTGACACAATAGAACATTAGTTCTATAATATGAATAGAACACAAGTTCTAAATGTGCCTTGTTCGGGAGGTAAGGCAAGCCATGGCTCAGCATCTTCGCCAATATCTTGAAGCTCAGGCAGATCGTATCGAGTCTGTCCTGGCAGCTCACCATGCTCCCGGGCGGGTGATGGGAGGAACGGTGGGGCCCCGACTGATTCGCTTTTGCCTGGACCCGGCACCTTTCAGCCGTTTCTCCACCATCCGTGGGCTTGCCGATGACCTGGCATTGGCCCTGCGGGTGACGTCTCTACGGATTGACCGGGGCCAGGAGGGAATCACGGTGGAATTTCCCAACCCTGACCCTCGACCGGTCAGCTTGCTGGGACTGCTGCCGGAGGTAACCCCGCTGCCGCTGCACACGGCAATCTTGGGGGTAACGCAGAGCGGAACGCCGCTGCTGGCGCGCCTTTCCTCCCCGGATGTGGCGCACGTGTTGGTTTCGGGGACAACCGGCTCCGGGAAATCCGCACTGTTGCGCACCGTGGCCCTGTCCTTGCTGCTGGCGCAGTCCCCTGCCACGCTGCGCCTGCTCTGTCTCGATCCGAAGGGGCGGACGTTTGGCGCATTGGCGGGGGCTCCCCATCTTTTGCGCCCCCCTGTCGCCACGGTGGCCGAGGCTGTGGAGGTGCTGACCTCGCTGCTGCGGGCGATGGAGATCCGCGACCGCCGCCGGGAGAATGCGCCGCGCATCGTGTTGCTGGTGGATGAGCTGGCGGATTTGATCTTTCAGGGTGAAGACTGCGTCGTTCAAGCATTGACGCGGCTGGTCCAACGTGGAAGGGAGGCCGGTATTCACGTGGTGGCGGCTACCCAACGACCGTCGTCGGCGATCCTCACCGGGTTGATGCGGGCGAACTTCCCTTTGCGGCTGGTCGGTAGAGTGACCTCGGCTGAGGATGCCCGCGTCGCTACCGGACGCGCCGGCACGGCGGCGCATTTGCTCGAAGGGCGCGGGGATTTTCTGGCAGTCGGGGGAAGCGGCGATCCCATTCGTTTTCAGGTCGCTTATATCAGTGACCGCGAGATGCAGGAACAGGTAGCCCTCTTGCAGAAGGGGACCGGCGGTGCTTGGGGTCTGGAACAGTCCCTTAACGCGCCGCCACAGATCTCTCAAGAGAGCAGTTCGATCAGGAGGTAACAGAGATGAATGAGCGGGATTCCGTGGGAAAGCGGATCAAGCGCTTTTTTGTGTTGATGGGCAGCATCTCCGCGATTACTGCAGGAGTGGTGATCGCGCAGCGGTTGAGCAATGACGCTCTGGCGCTGCTTATCGGGTTGGTGGCGGGGGTGGCGGTGATGGTTCCCTCCTTGCTGCTGCTTGGATTTCTATGGCATCGACAGGAGACCCGAACTGAGGCCGCGTGGCGCGGGGCGGCTACACCTCCACCGTCCGTAGTGGTGGTAGCTCCTCCTATGCTGCCTTCTTATGGCACGCAACGTCCGGCTTTGTGGGACGCCGGTGCGGCATCCTGGCCGATGGTTCAGGCCGAGCGTAAGTTCACCATTGTAGGAGACGAATGATGAATCTGAGTTTGAAACCCTCTACTCGCAGCCGGGTCGAGCCGATCCGCCTGTTGTCGCGGCGGCACAACTATTTCCCTCAGCGGTTTTTGTGGCGTGGAGTGCAGTACGATATCTATGCCGTGGTGCGTGCCTGGACGGAGATAAAGCGGGGCGGTACGCTGATCCGCCATTTCTTCCGTGTTAAGTGTCTGGAGGGCACGTTTGACCTCTATCAGGATGTCACGTTGAATGCCTGGTATATGGCGCGGAGGTTGTGAGATGTTAGAGATCGGATTGCTGTGGTATGACAACGGTGCGGATGACCTGGGGGGAAGCGTTGCTCGGGCTGCTGCGCGCTATAAGGAGCGCTTTGGCGTCGACCCCAATGTCTGCTATGTTCACCCCACCACACTCCCCGGAGGTGAATGCAAGATCAATGGGCTGACGGTGCGGCCCTCCTCTAAGATTCTGCGCTATCATCTATGGATGGGCGTGGAGCGCCGTGGCGTTGATGAGAAAATTCGGGCTTAAAGGCGGGTCAATTGCGCAACCAGCAGATCCAGCGCGGCTCCCTGTGCCAGCGCCCCCTGCTTGATCGCCAGATCGGTCTCCATGAGCAGATGATAGGCCTGATGTAACTGTGGCAGGGTGAAATACCCGGCCTGGGCCTGAATCTTTTGAGCCACATAGGGATGTAGGCCAAGCCGTGCGATGATTGCCTGTTCGGCTGCGCCTCGATCCATCATCCAGCGGGTTTGAATCAGCAAGCGGTACTGTCGCACGATCATGCCAAAGATGGAGAGCGCCTCCTTGTCATTGGCGTCCAACAGTCGGTGCAGATGGCGTGCTGCTATCTGCGGCTTTCGCTGCCCCAATGCATCGACCATGTCGAAGATGACATCCGCACCTTCCAGGTAGGGCACGACGGCTTCGACATCCTTGGGGGTGATGGGGCGGGTGTCTCCCCGATAGATAAGCAGCTTTTGAAGTTCCTGGTCTAACTGGTGCAGGTTGACGCCGATATTCTGCGCCAGCAGTAAGGCGGCCGCGGGCTCGATGGCCCCTCCATGCTTTTTGGCACGATCACGGATCCAGATAGGTAAGGCCCTGATATTAGGCGTCGCGAAATGCAGGGCTTTGCCCATTTCTCCTTGGCACAGTTTGTACACGGGGTGGGATGCTGGCAGGTTGCGGTGTTCGATGAAGATCAGCAAGGTCGTAGGCGGGAGTGTTGGGAGATACTCGGCGATCTTTTGGATGTCACAGCCCTTCCCTAGGGCATTCTTCACCATGACAATGCGCTTATCCCCCAGGAAAGGGAGCGTATCGCAGGCCTGACGCAGCTTGTCAAGCGTAAGCGGCGGATCCAGAATCTCCTTGTTTGTTTCGATCAGGAGGGGGTCCGCATGGGCTGCGAGAAGCCCTGCCAGAGCCTCTTCCTGCTCGAATGCGTTGTCCCCATGGATCAGGTAAAACATCGCTTACTCATTGTATCGTGTGTGAACACGGACGCGCTTGATCTTCCCTTGACACTCGGTGAGGATGGCTGCAAGCTCAAGGTGGCCTACATGTGGATCAACGGTCAAATGAGCCTGCATCCAGGAACCCAGCGGTCGCGCGAGCAGCAGCATCAGGGCATTGAGCAGGATGGCGCGAAGGATGCGGTCCACGCGCTCCTCCGGTTTTTCGTGGATGGGGTTCAACGTGAGCCAGGTGACGGCCGTGGTCAGCGTTGCTGCGGTCAGCAAATTCGTCCCGCAGTTGGGATGGATGGCCAGCGCGTGGTGGCCCTGTTTGAGGTAGCGCAGTGCATCCGTCACCGCCGGAAAAATCTCTTCTGCAGTGAGATTCGTGTAGAGCGTAAAGCCAAGCGGGCCGGATAGCCCCACGACCTGGGCATGGGGGTGACGCTGATTCAACAGTGCAATGGTGGCATGTTCGAGCGCATGGTTACATCGCGTACTTTTCAACAGGTTATTACTCATTTAGAGGCTCCCTTAGCTCAGGAATAGGGCGGGCTTTGATAGCCGGGTGCGCGATCACAATCAACCGATAGCGTGTGCTTCCGTACGGATGGCAGGTGACCAGCGTCAGACGTTCATCGGTGGTAGGTTGGATGTAGCGCGCGTTTTCCATGCGTACTTCCAATGACTGCGCGGCCTCTTCTACGATATAGGTCTCTTCGATGCTGTAGGTATAGGTGCTGCCATCTTCTCCGGTGATCAGGATTTCGTCACCGGCTGTGACCTTGTAGAGATCTCGGAAGACCTCGCCGCGCGTGGTATTGTGACCGTTCATTACCGTATTGCCTGGCATGCCAAGCGGAGCGGACGTATAGTGCCAGCCTATTGCGCGCCAATCAGGGACGATCCACACGACTTGTGGGGTGCCGTCCGCGCCTGTCTGAACTTCCCACTGGGTGGAGATCACGGGCGCATCCAGGGCAATTGCCGGGATCTGCATCTGTTTGGGGATCGTTCCTGTAAATATGGGCGTCGGGGTGAGCGTTGGTGTAGGGGGGGCGGCCGTGGGTGTTGGCGTGAGCGTGGCAGCCGGCACTGTCTCGGTGGGGAGCACCACCGGGGTCACTGTGGCGGGGACGATGGTAGGAGTGCTCATCTCCGGTGCTGCCAATGCGTAGCCGGAGGGCTTCTGTTTGTTATCAAAGGGCAATAAGATCCCCGTCGTATTTTCGGCAGCAGAAATGCCAGAGTCCATCGGCGGTGCTAACGGAATCCGGTAGGTTTGGATAAGCGTGTCGAAGTAGGGATAGAAGGTTGGCATCCCGAGGATGATGCTCAGGATAAGGACTCCAATCCCACCCCAGATGAACAGATTTGCGATCTTTAAGAATTTGGTATCCATGTTATGATTGCCCACTGACTACTATTATACCCTTGTTTGAAGAAGGTTCAAAATTTCCAACGTTGTTCTACCAATGGATGTTACTTCACCCACAGGAGCCTGATAGATGAGTTGCTTTGAAGTCTGGAAGCAGCGTGCACGGCAGCTCAAGGTTGAGACGTATGCGCTTTACCTGGCGTACAAGGACCCCCGGGTCCCCTGGTATGCCCGGATTTTTGCTGCCTGCGTTGTGGGCTATGCTTTCAGTCCCATTGACCTGATCCCTGATTTCATCCCCATTTTGGGCTATGTGGACGACGTGATTCTGGTGCCGCTTGGCATTACACTGGTGCTGCGGATGATTCCAGAGGGTGTCTTGCAGGAGTGTCGCGAGTGTGCACAGGAGGTCATGGCGCAGGGGAAGCCGATAAGTTGGGGGGCCGGGGTTGCCATTGGCCTGCTCTGGCTGTTTCTGGCAGCCCTGGTTATAAGATGGGGCATCCAGATGGTGCAATAGATAAGCCTCTGTCAGGGTGCGTCCGGTATTCTATGATGGTGTAGGACAGTCCAGTGGCTTGTCCTACGCCATCTGCCAATAAAAATCGCTCCCCTTAGTGCTGGGGAGCGATCGGTTTGTTATCTCTCTGTCAATGACCCTGTTTCAAGATTGCGGGCTACTAATGGGAGGTAGGTCTCGTAAAACTTTTCCACTACTTGCAGATTGACCTGGATCTGACGGGTCTCGGTCTGCCCATTGACGATGGCCTGGACGGTGATGTAGCCGGAGCTGGTGGTGAGCGTGTTTTGCTGCAGCGCCTGGATCGTCTCCACCTCAGGGGTAACCACGAAAGGCTGTGGTGTCTCCCCGTTTTCCTGCGAGACGGTGAACCAACTGCCATCCACTGCCAGGTTCCATGTGATGGGGTCGTCGGTGGTGATGTTTTGCGGCTGGATGGTGTAGGCTGCGGGTCTGAACTGCCCATCGGCGAGGCTGTAGGTGAAGATCACTGACTGCGGGAGGCCGCCGAGTTCGGGCTCCTGAGGCGGGAAGAGCGTTTCGAGCGTTGCATCGGGCTGCCCTACGAAAGCGTTGTTATATTCCCAGTACCCGCGCCAATTGTCCTTGTCGATCCACATCTGAGCCTGTGGGTAGGTGGGGTGTGTGGTGCGGCTCACCGTGGCGGCGTTGAAATCAAAGTAGGATTCGTAGGCCTGGCCTAAAGTCTTGCCTGCAAAGAGGTAGGTGAGGAACTTCTCGAAGGCATTGCCGAACCAGTTGGCGTAGTAGCCGGCGATCCCCAGGTCGAGGAAAGGCTCTGAATAGCGCGCCACCCGGTATTGAGCTTCCGTCAGGCCGATGTCCGTGGTGTCGCTGCCCGAGGTCCCTGCTGCGTAGCAGGCGTAGAGCATGACGATGGCGTTGGGGGCCAGATGGAGATCCTGGGAAATCTGCGACGGCTGGACGAAGCCACTCTTGAGATAGAAGCCGCCGTAGTCCGGAACCGATGGCCAGTAGACGCCGTGACCCCGGTATAGGAGGAAGTGTGCATCCTCGGCTGCGGCTTTGATTTCTTCCCAGTTGTTGTTGGGGGTGTAGAAACGATGGACGGTCACTCCCTGAGCTTCCAGGACCTGAGCAGCCAGTTCCATATTGGCTTTTTCCTGCTCAGTCCATGAGCCGTTGTCTCCATCGATGGGGCCAACGATCAAAACTGCTTTAAGGGGAACTGTGTTGAGTGCGGTGGTGGTCAGGGTAGACGCTTGAAGATCGGATTCGACGGGAGCTGAGATTGTGGGTTGAGGAGGGAAGGGTGAAATGGTAGGAGCATTACCCTGTGCTTGAACCGGGAGGCTACCATTGCCTAACAACCATGCAGTCAGGATGACTGCGATAATGAGTGCCCGCTCTATCTTTTTCATTTTTCCGCCCCTTGCTTTCGCTGCTGCCCCGATACCGTGTTTCTTAACTAATTTATA
>JAVEWB010000106.1:0-7350 GCA_034004765.1 Anaerolineae bacterium | reverse complement strand
GATATCTTAGGCGTGCCGGTCGTGCGCCCGACCTTCACCGAGACGACGGCACTGGGTGCGGCCTATGCAGCCGGGCTGGCAGTCGGCTTCTGGAAGGATCTGGAGGCGCTGCGGCAGCACTGGGGAGTAGATCGTATCTTCGAGCCCGCGATGGCTGCGGAAAAACGCGATGGGCTCTACAGGAGCTGGAAAAAGGCCGTCGCGCGGACCTTCGACTGGACGGAATAACCCGACGGGCAAGATGCCCCTGATCCAAAAAGAAGATCTCCCCGGGCGCTGAGCCCGAGGAGATGAATAGGCAAAACGGTGTGCGGGCAAGATGCCCGCGGTCCTGGAAATGCCGGACTTACTCCGAAGCGTCAGGCTTGAATTCGCCCTCTATCATGCTCATGACCAGCACCGCTTTGTAGGCCCCGTCGATAAAAATCGCATCCCGGAGCGTGCCCTCATGCACAAAGCCGCATTTTTCATAGGAAGCAATGGCCCGTTTGTTATCCGCAACCACGTAAAGGAAGATGCGGTGCAAGTTGTACCAACGGAAGCCTACCGCCAACAAAGCGCGCAGCGCAGAAGAACCGTATCCCTTGCCCCAAAACTCCGGCTCGCCAATAATGATGCCGAACTCCGCTTCACGGTCCAGCCAGTTGATGCGCTCCAGCCCTACCACCCCGATGGGCTTCTCGTCCTCCAATGTCTCCACCACAAAATGAAGGCAAGCAGGCGCCGAACCACCGACCGTAGATACCAGCTCCTCGAACCAACGTTCCTCTAGTGCCCGGGAGATATATCGCACGGTCACATACTGCCGCAGTTCCGGGTTGGAAAGCCACCGCACGAACATAGGAATATCGTCCCGCTCCGATGGACGGAGACGTACTTTGTCACCGTAATAGTACATGCTTCACCCCTACGCTTCAGGCGTTTCGGGAGCAGGTTGCGCGCGCTTTGGGTCGAAGTTGGGCAGGCCCGAAGCTGACGCGAGCCATTGCCACACCTTACCCCACCGCTTCCGCACCTCCACCGGCACCAGATAATCCACAGCAAAGGCCGCAAAGACCCCCACCACACCGCCTAACGCAGCAGCCACAGCCGTGTTCAACGTCCGGCGCGGGCCGCTGGGCCTGGAATGCGGGGCCGCCTCGAATGCCTCGCGCGCCTCACTGGTCAGTACGGCATCTTCCACCTTGAGTTCGCGCACCTTATTGGACAGCGAGGTATAGGTGGTCCAGGCAGCATCCCGCACCTGCGTCAACTGCAGCTCTTTGGCCTTTTCCTGCTCCAACTCCGCCTGTAAAGCCGTCAGCGACCGTGTCAGCGTCTCAATACGATCCCTCACCAGGCCCCCACTCACCACAGCACCTTCGCCGTCTTCTGTCTGCCGCACCAGCGTATCGATCTGCTCCTGAATCAGTAACCGCTTCTCTTGAAGGACTACGATCAAGCGCTCCACGTCCTCAGGCATCAGATCAGGAGCTGAGCCGCTCAGGTCAAACTGAAGCAAAGTGTAGCCCCCACCATAGATTTCTCCCGGCAAAGCCTGCGCCCCCTCGGCGCCTTGAACGACCGTCCCATAACCCTGTCCAGGAACCGCGCTGCCATAGGCCTGTGACTGCAATGCAATATAAGCCAAAGAGGTTCCCCACGCATCGGCGGCAGAAGTGCCTCCTGCCTCAAGTTGAGACTTGAGCGCCATTGCATTGGTGAGCTGCTGCTGCAAAAGTCCCTCCTGCACATATAGGCCGGCCAACTGCTGATTCTGCGTAACCAGACGCAGTGAATTCTCGAACGATTGAATTTGCCCTTTCAGAGCCGGGATACGGCTGTTCAGCAAAGAGCTTTCCAATGTCTTTTGCGCCTGCTGGTACTCCTCCCACGCAGCATCCATCTGTTCATTGACCTCAGTCAACGTATTCGGATCCGTCGAATAGACGGCGTTGATCTGCTCGACGGCCATCTGCATCCAGGCATTGGCCAAATCAGCCGCGAGCTGTGCTTCAGGCGCTGACGCGGTGATCACCACGAGGTCCCCCTTAGTCGATGCCTCTATCGCGCTCGCCATCCGCGTCGGATTTTTCTCCCAGGCCTCTGCCAGCACAGGGTCCGCAGCCATGACCATCCTGGCAGTCTTCGTACTCTGCGCGATCTGCAATAGCGACTCAGTGCGCAAAGTGACGTTGACCTGACGCACAGTCTCATCGGAGAGGGTAAAATCGTTGGTCAGCGTCATATTCGAGCGCTGAGACGCAGCGACCAAGGCTGCCTGCGCCTCATAAACCGGCGGCAGGAAAGAACTGACGATAAAGGTCATCAACGCCGCTAAAGCCACTGCGGCCACAATCATGCGCCGATAGCGCAGCAGCAAATCGAAATAAATCCGCAGGTCGATCTCATCTTCGTACAAAGGAACCCTCCAAGCTATAAATTGATTGCATCGTCGGGTATCGATATCCCCGGCATCACTTCAACGTAATAAGGTGTTCCAGCAGCTCCCGCGCAACAGAAGCCGGGTCTTTCTCACGCCGTAAGACAGTCCCAATCGCTTCCTCAAGACCCAAAGCTATATGCTGCTCCATCAACTCCACCAGGTACCGGCTGAGCCAGGCCTCCACATCAGCGCGCGCGTGGCGCTGGAGCAAGAAATCCCACTGCCCGCTTTCCTGCAAATAGCGGCGGTGAGCAGTCATCGTGTCTGCCAGCGCCGGGATGCCCTCGTTCTCTAAAGCCGTAGTTTGTAAAATAGGGAACTCCCAACCGGCCTCCGGCACACCCTCGCCGTACCGGCACCCGGGCGGCACATCCCGACGCACCGATTGCAGGACACGCACCGTCTGTCGCGCCTCGGGGCGGTCGGCTTTGTTGACCACAATGATATCCGCGATCTCCATAAGCCCGGCCTTGAGCGCCTGCACCTCGTCGCCCATTCCGGGGGCCTCCACCAGCACTACCGTATGAGCCACGGAGGCCACTTCTACCTGCGCCTGTCCCGCGCCCACCGTCTCTACCAACACCAGTGGGAACCCGACAGCGTCCAGAACCGTGACCACATCCCGCGTCGCGTGGGCAATCCCGCCGGGATGTCCTCGGGAGGCCATGCTCCGGATGAAAATGCCCTCGTCAGGGACCAGGTCCTGCATGCGCAGGCGATCGCCCAACAGCGCCCCGCCCGAATAGGAGCTCGTCGGATCGACCGCGACAATCGCCAGCATGACTCCACGACTGCGGAACTCACGGGCCAGTTTGCCCACCAGCGTGCTCTTGCCCGCCCCAGGGGAGCCGGTCACACCGACGATATGTGCCCTTCCGGCCTTGGGAAAGAGTCGCGCCAGGGCTTCTCGCCCTTCGGGAATGCCATCTTCCACAAAAGAGAGCAGACGTGCCAGCGCACGGCGGTCGCCGTCAACCGCAGCCTGCACCCAATCCACTTATTCCTCCGTCACCTGGCGGATGAAGTCCACCACGATCTGGGTATTGGTCCCGGGGCCGAAAACCCCCCGTACTCCCATCTGCTTCAACAGCGGGATATCATCCGGCGGCACGATCCCACCGATAAAAAGCGGCACGTCACCCATGCCGCGCTTTTGCAGCTCCTCGACCACGCGAGGGACCAGCGCCAGGTGTGCTCCTGAAAGAATGGAAAGACCAACCACCCCAACATCCTCCTGGAGTGCCGCCTCTGCCACCATCTCCGGCGTCTGGCGCAGTCCGGTGTAGATGACCTCCATCCCGGCATCGCGCAGCGCACGCGCCACCACCTTAGCGCCCCGATCATGGCCGTCAAGCCCCGGCTTCGCGATCAGCACCCGAATCTTCTTCTCCATCGCCCCTCCTCTAAAGGGTGTTCTGGGCTTGCAGTGCATAGCCCGAGCTATTCAATCTTTGAACGGCACCCCGCAGTTGACACAACGCCCCGCGTGGGGCTCATTGACGAAACCACAGCGAGGACAGGTAATCGGCTGCGCCTTCGTCAGCGGCGCGTGGCAGGATTGACAGGTCAGCGTTCCCAGGGGATTCGGCGTGCCGCAGTACGGACAAATCACGTGCTGCGCCTGCGGTGCCACACCTCCCCTGGAGCCGACATTACGACAGTATGTCTCCACCGCCTGCCAGATCTCGTCGCGGAGCTGAATGCGTTGGAAATTGCGTGCAATGTCGTCCAACTCCCCGAGCAGGTTCCAGGGATTGAGCAGCGTCAGCATCCCGCTCTTTGCCAGATCTGCCGCCACACCCCACCACTGCTGCTCTGACATCGAGATCACGGCCCCACCGCTTTCGGTAGGCGTGATGTGCAACGTCACCGCCACCGTCGGATCATCGGGGTCCACCCGACGGCCCTGCACCTGTAAGATCGCCCGGCCCCTTTCACCTCGCACCCACTGCGCGCGCGTGTCCCCACCCTCGAACTGCGTTGCCAACGCCTGCGCCATATCCACCGGGTCAATCTTGCCTTGATAGGTACGCTGCTCTACCGTCCCACTGCTCATTTTATCCTTCCTCCTGATCAACCGATCCACCTTGCACTTCCACAGCGGCACCCGGCGTCTCCGGCACAACCTCATCTACTGGCTGCACACCAGAGCCCACAGCGGACATCGCCGGAGGTCTCTTACGAAACAACACTGCAAAAAACAGGGCCGCAAACAGCCGTCCGGCAGCAGAGGCAAAGAACACAGCTCGATATCCCTGCACCTCCGCGATCCAGCCTCCCACACCCGCGCCCAGCGCCATCCCCAATCCCGCCGCCGCCTGATAAACCGCAACGAACGAGGGACGTCCTTCATCGGGCGTCATCTCCAGCAGCAAGTTGAGCGCGGCCAGATTATAGCCGGCCCACACAAACCCGCTCAAGATCTCAACCGGAATCGCCTGCCAGGGCTGGGTCATCACGGACCAGAGGAGCGGCACCGTCGGGATGATAAGTCCCGTCAGCAACTGCACCCAATGTGCCCCCTTGCGATCATTCAACACGCCAAAGATCCGCTGCCCGGGCAGCGCCGACAGCGTCGCTGCTGCGCTGGATAGACCGACCAGATAGGCAGAGGCCTTCAACTCATCCGCAAAGAATACATAGAAAAAAGGGCCGGCAATACGCTGTCCGAAGTTCCATAATCCCGTGGCCACACACAGAGCGATGAAATGTTTATGGAGGCGAAGCTGCTGCCACAGCGGAATCTGCTTCGTGCCGGGGTACGTTAAGACAGAATGCGGGGCCTCATCGACCCTGGAAAAGGCGTAATTCGAGCCAAGCCCCATGACCATTGCCACAGCCAGCGCCCATTGATACCCCACAGGGGTCCCTACCCGGTCGATGAGCTGGCCCACAGCCATCAAAGCAATGAAAGCCGCCGCTCCCATGAAAATATTACGGGTGCTGAAATAGCGGCCCCGCCACTCCAGCGGGACAATGGAACCCATCATCGCCGTCCACGCCGGGTTGAGCAAGTTGTTCAAAAAATTCCGGAGCACAACGATCGCAATCCCCAGGAGGATGACCTGAGAAGGCGCGATCAGGCCGGGAAGCAGAACCAACCCCAGGAGCAGCAGGCGCGAGATCGCGGCAGGAATCACCACCAGCCATTTGTACTGCCGCGCGCGGGCGGCCAGACGCGCACCCGGGACCATCGCCACCGGCATAGACAGGTTCGCCAGAGCATCCAGGGCCCCAAGCTGTGCCCGCGAAGCGCCCAACGCCATAAGATAGATCGATTGATAAGCGTTAATGATGGCGTCGCTGATATTGGCTAAAATCCCATCGAAGATCAGCCAGCGCAAGGAGCGGCGAGCCGTGCCGGAAAGATGGGTGCTCCATCGTCCCCCTGCCGTCAGCAGGCGCACGCGCCGCTCTATCTGTGCCAAGGGCAGCTCAGGCAATTTGAATACAGGACGCGACAATTTTCTCACCCGAGCTGGACGAAGTCTTCGGCAGGCAGCACAAAAATAGTCGCCTTGTGCTGATCCGAAGGGGGAGTCTGGCAATTGTCCCCGATAACCTGGAAAACGTGGGACAGCTCATCGTCGTTCACACCGATCAGCAAGGTCACATTCCCATGCCGTAAGAAGCCCCCAGTACTGGCAATCCGCGTGACGCCAAACTTCTGCTCCACCAGAGCGTCCGAGACCGCCAGCGCATCCGAATCTTTGATAATTGCAATGATTAGTTTCATGATCTCACCTCACAACTGTATGAAGCTTTCTACCGGAACGACGAAGACAGAAGCCCCACCTACATGCGCTTCGATCATCAGAGGGTACCCCGGCGTCATCGACATCTCCACGCCCATGGACACGTAGCGTGTGCGCTGGGGACAGCACCGGCGCACGGTGGCAAAGAACCGCCCCAGATTTGCTTCGGAGGTCCCCACCAGCAGCGTGATCAACGCATCGTGGAGGAAGCCCCCCACGGCATCAATCACCGTGACTTTGACTCCCTGCGCAGCGAGCGTATGAATTAACCCCCGAGCCTGACTCCCATCCACAATGGTAATCGCCAACCGGTCAATCAACGCTTCTTCCATATATCCCCCTTGCCATTTGCAGGTACACTCACCCTTGATTATAATCTGTTTAGCGCTGTTGGAAAAGCAAGCGCAAAGGAGGCCATGTTGGCAGAGACAGAGGATAGAAATCGCGTTCAAGCCGGTGACATCGTGCTGCTGGTGGGCAAGGATCACCGTGAATTCATGTTCAAAGTAACCCCCGGGCAACTGATGCAGACGCACCGGGGCATTATTCAACACGACACACTGATCGGGGAACGCTGGGGGCAAACCATCGTCACCCATTTGAACTACCCCTATCAGTTGCTTCCCCCTTCGCTCGATCAGCTTGTGCGCGGCATCCGGCGCAACACGCAGATCATCTACCCTAAAGAGATCGGCTACCTCCTGATGAAAATGAACGTCGGCCCGGGGACCCGCATCATCGAGGCGGGAACCGGCAGCGGCGGCTTGACTCTGGCCCTGGCGCGCATGGTGATGCCTCATGGCCACGTCTACACCTACGAAGCTCGTCAGGAAATGTCCCAGAACGCCCAGGATAACCTGGCGCGCCTTGGTCTGAACGAGTACGTGACCTTCAAGGTCCGCGACATCCGGGACGGCTTCGACGAGTGCGGTGTCGATGCGCTCTTCCTGGACGTGCGCGAGCCCTGCGAGTACCTGGAGCAGGCCCACGCGGCATTGAAAGGCGGCGGCTTCTTTGGAGCCCTGGTTCCTACGGCCAACCAAGTCATCGAACTGCTGACCGCCCTCAACGCCTACCCGTTCGGGTTTATCGAGGTGGAGGAACTGCTCCTTCGCACCTACAAACCCGTCCCGGGGCGGTTCCGCCCGAATGACACCATGGTGGGACATA
>JAVEWB010000105.1:0-7361 GCA_034004765.1 Anaerolineae bacterium | reverse complement strand
ATGGAGGCGTATTTGCGCATCGGGGTGGGGCGGCCCGATCAGACCGATGTGTTGGTGGCGGCATTGAGGAGGATGGCATGAGAACGGCAAGCGTGACGCGTAAGACGAACGAGACGGAGATTGAGATATCCCTAGATTTGGATGGGGCCGGGCGCTGTGAGGTTGCGACCGGCATCGGCTTTTTGGACCACATGCTGACCCACATTGCGGTGCACGGCCTGTTCGACCTGACCGTGCGGGCCACAGGTGACCTGGAGGTGGACCCCCACCACACGGTGGAGGATGTGGCACTTGCGCTGGGGACGGCTTTCGATCAGGCGCTGGGCGAGCGCAAAGGCATCGTCCGCATCGGCGCGGCCTACGTCCCGATGGACGAGACGCTGGGGTTCGTCGCCGTGGATCTTTCGGGGCGGCCCTACGCGGTCACCGAGATGGACTGGATGGCTCCCAGTGTGGGGACGATCCCGGTGACGCTCTTCCCGCATTTCTTCGAATCCTTTGCCGTGACCGCGCGGGCCAACGTCCATGCGCGGGTCCTCTACGGCCGCGACGACCATCACAAGGCGGAGGCGCTCTTCAAGGCGTTGGGGCGTGCACTGGACGCGGCGACGCAGATCGATCCGCGCCGCGGGGGCGCAATCCCCTCGACGAAAGGGGTGCTGTGATGTTGGCGCTGGTCGATTATGGAGCCGGGAATGTGCGCTCGGTCGAGAAGGCGCTGCGCGCGGTCGGTGCCGACGTCCTGCTGACGCAAGAGCCGGCCGACGTCCTCCGGGCCGACAAGGTCGTTCTGCCGGGGGTGGGCGCTTTCGCTGATTGTATGACGGCACTACGTGCGCTGGGCATGGTCGAGGCGCTCCGGGAGGTGACCGCGCGCGGCGTGCCCTTCCTGGGCATCTGTGTCGGGATGCAGGTTCTCTTCGACGTGGGGGAGGAGATGGGGCTCTGCGAGGGGCTGGGGCTCCTGCCGGGCCGGGTGGTGCGCTTCGCGCTCCCGCCGGAGTTCAAGGTGCCGCACACCGGCTGGAATCAGCTTGTCCCGCAGGTCGCCACCCCGCTTCTGGACGCCCTGCCGGAGGGAGCCTGGGCCTATTTCAACCACGGCTACTACTGCCAGGCGCAGCCGGACGATGTACTGGCGACCGCGGACTACGGCGGTCCTTTTGCCTGCGTGGTGGGGCAGGGGGCGCTCTACGGCGTGCAGTTCCACCCGGAGAAGAGCCAGCAGGTGGGCCTGCAGCTTCTCCGGAATTTCGTGGAGGGTATCTAGATGAATACATTTACCATCTATCCGGCGATCGACCTGCGCAAGGGCCGTGTCGTCCGCCTGATGCAGGGCGACCCCGATCGAGAGACGGCTTACGCCGATGGCGCGCTGGCCGTGGCCCGGCAGTGGCAGGCCGAGGGCGCGACGTGGCTGCACGTCGTGAACCTGGACGGTGCGTTTGGCGAGCGCGGGCGGGTCAACCTGGCAGCGCTGGGGCGTATCCTGACCACTGGCTTGCAGGTGCAGTTCGGCGGCGGGCTGCGCACGTTAGAGGCGATCCGCCGCGCGCTGGATTTCGGCGTGGCGCGGGTCGTTCTGGGCACGGCGCTGGTGGAGGCCCCCGAGCTGGTCACGACGGCGCTGAGCACCTTTGGCCCCGAGCACATTGCGGTGGGCATCGATGCACGGGATGGGCTGGTGCGCATCCGCGGCTGGCAGGCGGAGGCTCACTTGGAGGCGCGGGTGCTCGCGGGCCGTTGGGCCGAGATGGGCGGACGCTGGCTCATCTTCACCGACGTCTCCCGCGATGGGATGCAGAGCGGCGTCAATGTAGCTTCTACCGCAGCCCTGGCCGCAGAGACTGGCTTGCAGGTGATCGCCTCCGGCGGTGTGGGCGGCTTGGAAGACGTGCGTCGCGTGCGGGAGGCTGGCCTCGCGGGCGTGATTGTTGGCCGCGCGCTCTACGAGGGCAAAATCTCCCTGAGTGCAGCTTTGCAGGAGGCGAGCGATGCTGGCTAAACGGTTGATTCCCTGTCTGGACGTCAAAGATGGCCGCGTGGTCAAGGGCGTTCACTTTGTGAACCTGCGGGATGCGGGCGACCCGGTGGAGCAGGCGCGGTTCTACGATGCCGAGGGCGCGGACGAACTTGTCTTTTTGGATATCTCTGCTACACACGAGGGACGCAAGACGATGCTGGAGGTCGTTAGTCGGGTGGCCGAGCAGGTCTTCATGCCCTTTGCGGTGGGAGGGGGTGTGCGCACGGTGGAGGATATGCGCGCGCTCCTTTTGGCCGGTGCGGACAAGGTGAGCCTGAACTCCGCCGCCGTCCGCACGCCGGAGCTTCTGATGGCGGGGGCAGAGCGCTTCGGCAGCCAGTGCATGGTCGCTGCGGTGGACGCCCGGCGGGCCGCGGATACGCCGTTGCGCTGGGAGGTCTACATCAACGGCGGGCGCATCCCCACTGGGCTGGATGCGGTAGAGTGGTGTGCCCGTGTGGTAGCGCTGGGGGCCGGCGAGATCCTGCTGACCAGCATGGATGGCGACGGCTCGCTGGCGGGATATGACGTGGAACTCACGCGTGCGGTCGCCGATGCGGTCTCCGTCCCGGTCATCGCCAGCGGCGGTGCGGGTAGGCCGGAGCATTTTGCCGAGGTGCTGACCGACGGCAAAGCGGATGCCGCGCTTGCCGCCTCGCTCTTTCACGACCGTACCGTGCGGATCGGCGACATCAAGGCGTTCCTGGCGTCGCAGGGGATCCCGGTGCGCTTGTAGGGGCGGGCCTCTGTCCCCGCCCGGTAGAGTAGAAAGGTGATATAGGAATGCCATTGGACGAAAAACTGACCCTTGCTTTCGACGACCGCGGCCTGATCCCCGCAGTGGTGCAGGACGCCACCACGGGCGAGGTGCTGATGGTCGCCTGGATGAATGCCGAGGCGCTCCGGCTTACGCAGGAGACCGGCGAGGCGCATTTCTGGAGCCGCAGCCGCCGGACGCTGTGGCACAAAGGCGAGACGTCGGGGAACGTGCAGCGCGTCCGCGAGATCTGGGTGGATTGCGATGCGGATACGCTGCTGCTCAAGGTGGATCCCGCAGGACCCGCGTGCCATACGGGCGCGCGGAGTTGTTTCTACAGGAGGATGGATGATGACGGATATTCTGGATGAGCTTTTTTCGACGATTTTGGAGCGGAAGGTCGATCTCCCTGAGGGCTCTTATACCGCACACCTGTTCACCAGCGGCGAGGACGAGATCCTCAAGAAGGTGGGCGAGGAGGCGATGGAGGTGATCTTGGCCGGGAAAGGGCAGAGCGATGAGCGGTTGATCTCTGAAGTCGCAGATTTGCTCTATCACCTGCTGGTGCTGCTGGCGTCGCGTGACGTGACGCTGGACGACGTCAGAGCTGAATTGGAACGGCGGCACCGGTGAGATCGCTGCTCCTCTTCGACGTCGACGGCGTGCTGGTGGAGGCGCACGGCTACCTCCGGGCACTCCAGGATACGGTCGCGCACTTCTCCCGTTGTATGGGGGTGGGGGATCACCCGCCGTCGGAGGTCGAGGTGCGCGCGTTGGAGGCGCATGGGCTGACCTCCGAGTGGGATTCTGGAGCCGCGTGTGTTGCTTTCCTGCTCCTGGAGCGGCTGCGGCGTGACCCGGCGCTTTCTCTACCCGCCGTCTGGGCCGAAGCACTGGCATTCCTTGGGGCACATTCTCTTGTCCTTCCGAACCCCGATTATGCGGCGCTGGCCGCACGCATTGGAGCGCGGCCTCGGGGTGAGATGGGAATGGCTGCGGGAGCGCGGCTCCAATTATGGGAGGAGGCGCAGTTCCTGCCGGAGCCACAGCGCCGGGCCTTCGCGGCGCTGCTGGATCAGCTCTTGGGGACCGCCTATGAGTTCACGTGCGCGCCGGTGATGCATTACTTTCAGCACCTCGTCCTGGGCCACGAGGGCGTCGCGGCGACCTACGGCGCTGTGCCCGATTTCGAGTCCGTGCCCTACCTGCGCACGTATGACCTGCCCTTGCTGGATGAGGCCGCCCGCACGCAGGTGTTGAACGCTGTACAGGCGGGGCAGGTGGGTGCGGTGATCTACACCGCCCGCCCGAGCCTTCCGCCCGCTGGGGTGGCAGACTCACCGCTGGGCTATTCGTCGGAAGCGGAGGCGGCACGCGCCCTGGTGGGGTTGGAGCCGCTGCCGCTGATTGGGCTTGGACGGTTGCAGTGGCTGGCCTCCCGCACCGGCGAGTCGGCGGAGGCGCTGGTGAAGCCGTCGCCGGTGCAGGCGCTGGCGGCTATCGGCGCGGCGGTTTCCGGCGATGAGGTGGCCGCTTTGGAGGCCGCCCTGCGGTTCCATCGCGAGGGCCTCCTCCTCCCGCCGCTCTCCGACCTGGGCGAGACGGTCGTGCACGTCTTCGAGGACACGCCGGGTGGCCTGCGGGCGGTTCAGCATGCGGCGGCCCTGCTGCAGGAGGCGGGCTTGCCGATGACCGTGCAGCCCTATGGCATCGCGCCTGCCGAGAGCCCCAAGGCGGCGCTGATTGCCGAGTTGGGCGCTCCTGTTTTCCCCTCGATCAACCACGCCCTCGCTTTTTCCGGGATCGCGGGCATCTTGCCCGCATCCCTGTAAGGGCGGCGCTCCGTTGTCGTCCCCACGCGGTAGGATACCGCGGCTACGGGGAGCTGGGATCGCGGACATCTTGCCCGCATCTTCCTTGCTTAGGGCAAGTCTATTGGAGCCAGCAGACTCGACTCTCGAATGAAACGTCTCCGCCATTTCTTTGCTCAATTCGCGTTTAGATCCTATACTTAAAGCATCACACCTTCTCCGACTTTACTACACCGGCATCGACTCTGACGATGGTTGCAAACCATCCGATTTTCGTGTGAAAGCAGGACGTGATTTTCATTGTGACTCTCTTGCTTACGAGACGCTTGGCTAAAGGAGGTGAATCCGCATGCCTGACACACTGAATCCAAACGCCCTTCCCGAAGTTGAGGCGCGGGAAGCACTTCCCGCAATTCGAAGCCCCCTGTGGGAGCGGCTCCGCTTTTATGCCGCGTTCCTGTGGCGCTTTGTGGTGCTGCAGCGCCAGGAGCCGCTCATCTATGGCCTCGCGGTGACGGACCGCTGCAACCTCGCCTGTCGCGGCTGCCACGTCTCTAACACCGGCCGCCCTGACATGACCTGGGATCAGATCGTCGCGGCGATGGGGGATGCGTGGCAGCGCGGGTTCCGCGAGCTGTACCTCAGCGGCGGAGAGCCCACGCTGTGGCGCGATGCGACTCACACGCTTGAGGACGTGGTGGTTGAGGCGCGGCGGATCGGCTTTTTCCATGTGCACATCTACACTAATGGCTTGCTGGGACTCGAAACGTCGGCGGATCTCGTCTGGGTCAGCATGGATGGGCTGCCCGGCACGTATGACTCGCGGCGCGGCGATCACTTCCGGCAGGTTGAGCGCGCCGTGCGGGCGGGGCCGCACCCCAAGACCGCTGTCATCTACGTGATCGACCGCAACACCGCGCCGGGCGTCGAGCCGTTCCTGCAGTGGGTGGAGAAGACGGCCTTTCCCGTCATTGGCGTCATGTTCTACTTCCACACGCCCTACTACGGGCGTGATGAGTTGTTCCTGACTGCGGAGGAGCGCGCACCGCTCATCGACCGGCTGCTCGGTTGCATCCGGGCCGGGCGGCCGGTGCTCAACTCGCGGGCAGGGTTGTTGGCGTTGAAATCCGGTCGTTGGCCGCGGCGCTTCCGCGTGGCGGCGGTGCGGGACGTCGGCGGCGAATCGGCCTGCTGCCGCGCTTCCGACGAGGTCTGCGAGGAATGCGGCTATGCCGCGTGTACCGAGCTTACCGAGTGCCAGCGCCTGCGGCCGAGCGCCCTGCTCGGCATGCTGCGGTACTGGTAGGTGGACTTGAAGGAAACAGATATGCCGCAATCAGATGAAACGTTCAACGATGTCATGAACTACTATGGCAGCCTTTACGATGAACAGGCGCGCCTTTCGGGTACGTGGGGCCAGGTCGAGTTTGCCCGCAGCCAGGGTATCATCCGTCGCTATTTGAAACAACCGCCTGCCCTGGTGTTGGACGTCGGTGGGGCGGCCGGTCGCTATGCCTGCTGGCTGGCTCGAGAAGGCTATGAGGTCCATTTGGTTGATCCGGTGCCTTTGCACATCGAACAGGCTCAGGCCGCTTCCGCGGCGCAGCCGGAGACGCCGGTTGCCAGTTGTACGCTGGGGGATGCGCGGCAGCTTGAAGCCGCGGATGGCCTGGCCGATGGGATGCTCCTTATGGGACCTTTGTATCACCTGGTGGGGGCGCACGATCGACACCAGGCCCTGACAGAGGCGTATCGGGTTTTGAAGCCCGGCGGGCATGTGTTTGCCGCGGCGATTTCACGCTTTGCATCGACGATCGATGGGCTGGCCTCCGGCTATTACCTTGACCCCCTGTACTGGGAGCTTGTGTTGCGCGATTTGGCAGAGGGGCAGCATCGGAATCCGACCCAGGATCCGACTTACTTCACCACAGCCTTCTTCCATCGCCCGGATGAGCTGGCGGATGAAGTGGCAGGTGCCGGATTTCGCGTGACGGCATTGTTGGCCGTTGAAGGAATCAGCTACCTGGTGCAAAATCTGGATGCGGTGTGGGGCGATGAAAGCCAGCGGGCGTTCCTGCTGGAGCTCATCGGCAAGATGGAGCAAGAACCCAGCTTGCTGGGAGCCAGCCCTCATTTGATGTGTGTGGCAGAAAAACTGTAGAGGTGAGAGTGTCAGTGGGGGATCTGTGTAATCTGCGAAATCTGTGGATGCTATTGTCCGCAGATGACACAGATTTCGCAGATTAGCGGCGCCACAAGTGGCTCTACGAGTATAAGATTTGCTGTTCCACTACCCGAATGTCAACTTTTGATTGACTTTGAGGCTGCTCCGTCCTATACTAACATTGTATACATCCTCAGCTAAGGGCGTAACATGGGCGGGACAGAGGACGAAAGAAATCTAGTCGATCTCGAGATCCGCATCTTTCAACGGGTGGACAGGGGATATCCGGTGGAGATCACGCTCGCCGGACAGCAGGAGTTCCCCCGCGGCTACCTCTCCCCGGACATTTCCCCCTGGATCTCCGGCAGCGACCTGACCGCTGATGGGCAGAAGCTGTTCGGCGCGCTCTTCTCCGACCCTGTCCTGCATGATGCCTGGATCGAGGCGCGGGGCAGCGCGCCTCAACGCCGCATCCGGCTCCAGATTGATCCCGCGGCCCCGGAGTTGCACGAACTCCCCTGGGAACTGCTGTGCGAGGGAGAGGTCATGCTCTCCGCTACTGCTGTGACCCCCTTCTCGCGCTATCTGCCGGTCTCCATACCCTGG
>JAVEWB010000104.1:0-7373 GCA_034004765.1 Anaerolineae bacterium | reverse complement strand
GACTGCACATACTGCAAGCCACCATCGGCCTCACCCTCTTTGGTCCAGAGGATGATTTTCACGGCTTCTGGCTCTGCGGCTTTGGGCTGGCAGGCGCCTAACACCATGGTTGATAGAACAACCAGCACAACTAATTTGAAAAGCAGGGAAGACTTCATTAGTTTCCTCCTCGATATGTGAAATCTTGAGATGCTAAATGGACTTTTAAGGTATGCTCTGTGTTATTTAAGGATGTTTATCTGACGGCTGCTTCTCACCCCCCTTCATGACACTGAAATTCTAACCATTTTCAAATAATTTCGTGAGAATTTTTTAGAAAAATGTATTTTTTTAGGTGCTTAAATTATAGCACAAGAATGCTTTTTGTGTCAATCGCGCAAATAATAAATATCTTAAAGTAAATTTTCGGATCGTAACTATGTTAATCCGCATCCTCTTGCGCCGCTGTAAATTTCCACAGTACGACCTGTTCTTGGGCGAATGGCATGGGGACCTGACGATAGAAATACCATCTCAGCGGATATTCGCAGACCGGCGGGAACGTGAACGCGCATCCCGGGACCGAGCCGTTTGCCTGGAGTGTTCCGGTGAAACGCATGCCTTGTGCCTGGGCGGAATTTTGCCCAGCCGGACTGAGGGCTTCTGGCCCGATCACCACCTCCGCCTGCGGAGCATCGGACCCTTTTGGGATACGCTCCAATGCGGGAAAATCGCGCAGGACCCATTGCACTACAGCCGTGATGCCCGGTGCTCCTTCGATGAGCTGAATCTTGAACGCTTCCGGGCTTTCCCCCTGTACCCTCTGGAGATCGGTGAGTGTGCGCCGGAGGTTATGGAGATCCGGCGAAGTCGCCGTGATAACCAGAGGTTCTGCCGGATCGTTGGGCCGCGTGTAAGCGATTCCCCAGGCGAAGGAGAGCTGAATCAGAAAAAGCGCCGCACCTGTGCCCAGAAGCAGCCCGCGCCAGGCGGCTTGTCCCGTGGTCAAGGTCGCAAAGCCGATGACCATCAACACCTGAATGACGATGATCAGCAGGACCAGCAGCATCTCCATGCCGTTTCTGTAGGAGGAGGCCTGCCGCATGAGCGCCAGCCCGGCGAAACACCAGAACAGGGTGCTCAGAAGGCTGTGGAGCTTCTCGCCCACCCAGGCCCAATGTGCAAGCTGTGCCTTGACGGCCTGAACTGCTTCCCCGGCCAACAACGCCAGCGGCAAAAGCGCCGCTGCCTGGGACAGCGGACTGGCCCCCACCCGCAGCAGCGTTAGAACCCAAGCCACCCATGCCCAGACCAGCAGGGACAGGGAAAGGGAGGTCCCTTTTTTGAGACCGCGACCCGCGCCTACACCGGCCAGAAGGAGGGTGAGGGGTTCGTAGAGCAGAATCAGGGTCCCCTTTTGATAGGTGCTGAGGTCGAGGCTCCCCCACCCTGCGGCCCACGTCGTCAGCCCTTCAGCCAGCGCCGCCCAACCGTACCAGCGTGTTCCTAGCCCGATGGCAATCAATAGCGCGCCGAGGAGCCCGATGAAGGCTCCCTGCTTGAACGCGGGGGAGGGAGGCGTAAGGCGTTCTCCATTGAGCCAGCGCAGAAGTGCCCACGCGATCAGTCCGGGCAGCAGTCCATCGTAAAAGGCGGGCCCGCCCGTAAGTCCTAGAGCTATTCCGGCGGCACAAAGCAGCTTGATGCGGCGCGCATTGTCCTCCTCATCTGCGAGATACAGCGCGGTCACAATGAGGCTGGCTCCTGTGATGCCAACGATGGTGCTGTCCAGCCTGCGGGCAGCGGTCAGAGCTATCGGCGAGAGGGCCAGGAGCACCGCCGCGCTGAAGGCGCTTACGGACCCCAGTCGCTTGCGCCAGAAGTACGGCAGACAAACGAACAGGCTTCCGATCAATGCCGGGACGAATCTGGCGATGCCATCTCCAGCTCCGAAGAGGGTGAAGAGCCCCGCGGTGGTCGTAAGGATGAGGGACTCGGCTGTGGCTGCGGGCCAGCCTTTCCCCTGACTGGCTTCCAGCGCGGGGAGAGCGGTCAAAGCCTCATCCGGCGCCAGCAGGTGCGCATCTAAGGCTGCCAGGCGCAGAGCGAGGGTGAGCCCTATGAGGAGGAACCAGTGCCATTTCGCGATCTTTATCATGGGTTGCTACCTGTTCTCTGTGATCTCTCCACCCGACCTTGGAGTCAGGTCTTCTGTTTCATAAGTCAAGGTGTGAGCGCCGTGCTCGAACTGCGCGGTGTGCTCACCCGGTAAATCACCACATCCCCGTTCTGATAGACTGCCGTAAAGAGGCGGCCAAACTTCTTCAGCCCTTCGACGGGATAACGCTCCTGTTCCGTCGGGCCGATATAGATATACGTCACGCCGTACTGGGCCAACAGGGTCGTGGTATCGGCCAGGTTGGTCGTCGTGAAGAGTCTTTCCAGATCCTGTTCTCGGCGGAGCGGTTCATCGTAGTTGCCGCGCCACTGCAATTCGTGTCCTGCCCACCCCAAGACCGTGGGCAGCCCGGTGAGGGCTGAGACACGCCCGCTGTAGGTATAGGCAGCATTGTTATCTGCAGGGGCCTCTAAGATGACCGGCCTCCCGGTTATCGTTCGATTGAGCCATTGGATGGCAGCCCAATCGTCCGGGTGGATCTGTTCCAGCCATGCAGCACCGTCGAGCGTCCAGGTGGAGAAATCCGGCGGAAAGCTGAATAGCGTCCCATGTTCTTCGGCGCGTGCGGGGATTGCGAGGAAGGTATAGACACATCCTGCAGCAATCAGGAGCGAGGCGACGTACGGCGCAGCTTTGGTAAAGAGGCGGTGCGGTTCGGGAAGCTCGGCAAGCCACCACGCGCTGGCCAGACTCCAGAGCACCCATGCCTGGAAGTAGAATTTGAAGATGGTGTTCATTCGGGTGCTGAAAACGTCTTTGAGGAAGAAGAATTCAGGAACCAGGGTGAGGCCCAATCCCAGGAACGCCAGGAGCATGGGGAAGCCAAGGGAGTCTGATCCGGGCGACGAGGGAGTACGGAATAGGGCCCATGCCAGGATGAGGCACCCCAGGATGAGGAGCGCCGCGGTCCAGGGGTTCAGGAGCCGCTGACCCAGCGCCGCCGCAACAGTCTCTACTTGCAGGTTCATCCCTTCGATGGGTTCTCCCTTTAATAATGCTTGCAGGTATGAAGAGCCGGTAAGCAGCCCCACGATCAGCCCTAATAGCAGCAGCCCTCCCAGGATAGGCAGGGCCCAACCCAAAAGCATTCTCCAGCGGATTTGGGTTTGGCGAGCAGCGGTGAGGATCAAGCCCAGAAGGGGGACCAGGAAGGGCAGGAACATGACGGCGAAGTGCGGCAGCCGTGTAGCGTTGAACAGATTGGGGAGAATTCCTCCCGCCTGCGAGCGCAATCCTATCCAGAACGGCAGGTAGAGCGCAATGCTCGACACGCCCAGCACGATCGCTTCCGGAAGGAGCTGCCAGATGACATCGCCCCACAGGCTGTAAGGGGTCTGAGGGGTGGCATTGGTGGGAGGGAGCGCGCTGTATTTCCGGAACAGATGCAGCCCTGCGGCACTGACGATCAGAGCCCAGTAGATGGGGAAGTCCCACGTGTTGAGGAACCCTAAAGCCCCTAAGACGACTGCATACCCGAACCAGGGGCGAAGCTGCAGCAGCCACGCCGGCACAGCATTTCCCGCGGTGGGGGTCTCACCGGCGGGGTTATCTTTTGCTGGCGGTACCTGCCCTACTCCCTGCTTCCACGCGTTGAGCGCCAGCGCAATGGCGAGCAGCACGAAGGGCAGCGCCAGAAGGTGGGGGTGCATATCCCCTAAGATGAAACTGAAAGCAGGAAACTCATCGATAACTTCCTGATCAACTCCCCACGGCGTGTAGTCGTGGAGCGTTCGGGAGGCCTGCCACCACCAGAAGAAGCGCGTGGGCACCCAGGAGAAGGGTGGGCTGGGCGGCGTGTTGATCGAGCGAATATCCAGCCAACTCCAAAAGGCGGCGGGCAGCAGGCCACGCGCGTGCAGCACCTCTAAGAGCCCTTCCCCGTTTCCCGTGACCAGAAGCAGCAAGGGTGCGAGGAAGGATCTGCCGGGATGCTTCCCGTCGCTCATGTCATAGACGATACCATACGCGGCTGCGGCCGCCAGCGCAAACCAAGCCGCGTTTCCCAGATTGAAGGCGATGGTAGCGGGCACGGCAGCAATGCGTGTGATCATCCCTAAGAGCAAATAGCCCAGGTAGTAATAGGAAATGGCAAACCCTGACAGCCAGGGATCGTGGGGCGGCATGGTGGGGGAGCGCAGAACGGCATTGAGAAAGGCAATTTCCATCCACTTTTCGCCGCCGGCGGTTTCCAAATGCGGTTGGGTGGCGCGAACGGCGCACCAGGCCAGGAAAGCTGCCGCAAAGAGCCCCTCCGTCAGGAGGACGAAGGCTCGCCGTTTCTGCCACCAGGGGATGACGTCGTGCCAGTGATCGCGCATGGCCCCCATGCCGATAAGGAAAAGAAGCCCGGCAGCGCTGATTGCAGCGCCCGTGGTGTGGTCCCAGAGGTGGGTGATACTTCCCCACCATAGAAGCACTCCGCTCAACAGGATTCCCAGTCCTTTTGCTACGGCGTACCCCCGCGAGGGGAGTCCGCGCAGCCAGGCAAAGGCCAACGGGAGCCCCGCCAGCGCGAAGAGCTGTAGGGTCAGGTACCACCGTAGTATGAATAAGAGGGTCATCTCCGCTGCAAGATACCTCAATCGTGTGAAAGCAGGCTCACGGATGCGCCACCTATGGAATGGTGGTGATATAGGGTGCGATCTCCGTAAAAAGTGTTGGCCCGATGCCATGAACGTTTTGCAGTTCCTTGACGTCTTGAAAGGGGCCATGAGCTTCCCGATAAGCGATGATTTCCTCGGCTTTGGCACTCCCAATGCCGGGAAGGGTTTCCAGCTCCACTGCGGAGGCGGTGTTGACATCGATCAATAGGACACTATCCGTTGCCGCAGGTGGGGAAACCGGGCGCACAGTCGGGACAATAAGCTGCTGATGGTTGTATAGGGGCGCTGCTAAATTGATCGCTTCCAGGTCGGCTGTTGTCGCCGAGCCGCCGGCTGCCGCAAGCGCGTCTGCCACCAGGCTCCCCGCCGTGAGGGTCACAACCTGGGGATGTAAGACGGCCCCACTCACGTAGATGGACCACATTTGCCCTGTGGGGGTCGGGGACGGGCTGCTTTCGAAGGCCTTGGGGGTCGAGGATGCATTCCATCCCGACGATGGTGCGATCTGCGCATCCTGGCGGCCCTGTGAAACGTTATAGCCGATGGCACCCCCTATGGCCAGGCTGATCACAGTTACGGCAGCCATATACCCCCGAATCTGAATCCGCATTTGTTGGCGGACTTCTTCGGCTGTGGGCGGTCTTTCGATGAAAGCTTCCAGTGGTTTTCTCTCTGCCGGAAGGGAATCACGCTTATTCATTGCCTTGGGCGACGGTTGAACTCTCCGTTGGAGGCGTTTGCTTTGGGTGTCTCCTGAACAGATTGGTGGGTGCGAGCTTCCGCATACGCTGGTACAGTGCTTGCAGTTCTGGCCCCCGAATTTGCCGATCACCTTCAAAATAGCGCCGGGCGACTTCCCCGATGGCCCACGTACTGATGCCGGAGAGAATACCGGAGACAAGCCATCCGGGGCCGGGGATGAATTTTGCCAGTTGTGCGCCTAGATAGCGTGTGAGCAGCCCCCCGGCCATGGTGGTCAGCAGCTCGCGTGCATGGGATGCTTGCAGCGACTGGCCATAGGCTGCCGCAATACGCAGCACCATGCGGGTCTGTGATGCCAGCAGCAGCGGGATGTCCAGGCCGGGGATGGGCTCCAGTGAGATGGCCATGTTGGCCCATGCCGTTTGTCTGATGATCCGGCTGACGATGTGCTCACGCATGGCGGGCAGTTCCCGTGCCATGGCAATCGCCAGCGCCGGCTGCAACTGCAGAATAGCCGGGATCAACTCCTGCGTAATCCCTTTGCCTGTGCGAGCAGAAATGGGGATGGGGCGCACTCCCAACAGCGTTTCCGCGTTTTCCAAAACCCAGGGCAGATCTTTCTTGATCAGGTCGGCTTTGTTCAAGGCCACGACGATCGGATGTCCCAGAGTTTGGAGCTGTTTGTAGAGTTCCTGGTCATCTTGACGGATACCGGCAGAAGCATCCAGCAGCAAGATAATGAGATCCGCGTGCTGTGCCGCCTCGTGAGCGATCGTGGCGCGATCCACTCCCCAAACCTCTCCAAAGCCCGGGGTATCCATCAGGACGAAGGGCCCCAAGGGGTGTTCTACGATGCCCTGCGTGGTCCCCGGAACCGCACCGGTGGCGGAGAGAGTATGCCCATGAAAATAATTGAAGAGCGTGGACTTCCCGCTGTTGACAGGGCCGACAATGGCGAGGCGGGATTGGGCTTCCTGGGCAACTTCGTGTTCCAGCGTATGCCAGTCCAGTCCCCGCAGGACAGTTTGCAGATCCTTCATTTGGGTTGGCAGTGCAAGCAGGTTCATAATTTATAGTTTAGCACGGAATCGACAAGAGGCAACAGAAATTTGGGCAGGTTTCATTCTGCGGACGGGTTTACCGGCTTCGGGGGAAACTAAAAAGGGGGGAGCATCCGCTCCCCCCTTTTCTCCAGGCATGGTTTACTTGTTCTGTGACACGAAGGTCAAGACCGGCCCGGCGCTGCTGGCGGCGAAGTCGATCTTGTTATCCTCGCCATGAACGACGCTATAAGTATTGAGGGTCACCGTCACCGGACGTTTCAGCGCGTCCCAGTTATGGACGATGACGATGTAAGTACCTTCAGTGCCGGAGCTGAATTCCCAATATTTGACCCCTGCCGCATACTGGCCCGCTGACCCTATGGGATCGGCATCATTTGCCACGCGTGTGGTTCCGGGTAATCTCCCCGGACGGTAGACATCCAAGGCGATGGAATTTTTGAGCCTTTCCGTGCCTTCATCCACAGGGTTGTACGTCAGCTTGATCCCAATGTCAGAGCGATCCCCGGCATATTCGAAGCTGTAAGCAACCCAACCCTCCGCGGCAAGGGTGCTGCTGATATGCTGTGAACTTGGGGGTGAACTCTCTGTCGAGGTCGTCTCCAGGGCGGGCGTGGCACCACTTGCGGAAGAGACAAAGGACAATTCTGGGCCCGGCGTACTTGACGCGAAGTCGATATCCCCGTCATTGTCGTGGGCGACCGCAAATGTGGAAAGCTCTACCTGCAGCTTGCGCCGCTTGGGATCCCAGTTCTGTACCATGATGAGGTAGGTGCCCGCCTTATCGGAGTTAAATTCCCAATAGATCACGCCATATCCAATGTGATGCCCTGCCCCTAGAGGTTTAGG
>JAVEWB010000103.1:0-7432 GCA_034004765.1 Anaerolineae bacterium | reverse complement strand
CGACGGCACGGTCAACAAAAGCACCGATGGCGGAGACGTCTGGCAGGCCGTGGGTAACGTTCCCGATTACAGCCAGCCATTGGTCGCGGGCAACGAAGCGCTGTACGCCGGTGGACAGACGAGATTGCTAAAAAGCACAGATGGCGGCGCTACCTGGGCCGTGGCCATCAACGGGATCACATCCCTGCCGAAGCTGCGAGACATCGATGTGGACCCCCAAAACCCGGAGAAACTGTTCGTCGCTTCATCGGTAGAAGGCGGCTGGCTGAGTTCGGACGGCGGCCAGACGTGGGCACAACCGGCCAATACCGCCGGATGGTGGGAGGGCGATTTGCCCCACGAATTTGCCTGGCTGCGTACGTTCGCCATCAACCCGCGCAATTCGGACATCGTGTACGCCGGATCGGGCAGCTGCCACCAGGGCAGCATCTTGCGCAGCGAGGATGGTGGCCTGAGTTTTACCCCCGTTTACACGCCGACTTTCATCACGGGCAATTGCGAGGACGGCCAAGAAAATATCTTCGCCCTGGCAGTTGCGCCCTCGATGAGCAGCACGGTTTACGCCGGGGGTAACTACTGCTATCAGGGGCAGTGTAACTATGCGGTCATGGTGCGCAGTACGAATGACGGTGCGTCGTGGACCGAAGTCCTCACCCTGCCGTTGAATTCCACAATCGAGGCGCTGGCCGTCAATCCGCGCAGCGCCACTACCGTTTACGCAGGGGGGCAGGAGTGCGGCGAAGATTCGTGCCAGGGTTTCGTCTACCGCACCAGCGATGGCGGAGAGAATTGGAGTGAGGTGTATACAGCCACCCAGATGATCCGATCCATTGTCATCGACCCACAGAAGCCGGCCACCGTCTATGCAGCCGATGACGGCTATCGGGTGTACAAGAGCGAAGACACCGGTGATACCTGGTCTGCCGTACGCCTTCCGCCGTGGGAGAGTGGCGATGTCAGCGGTAATTTGCTGGCACTGGATCCCGTCGTAAAAGGCAAAGTCTATCTTGGCGGATGGGGATACGTTGCCGAAACAGTGGACGGAGGGCAGACCTGGGATGACGTATTCTCCCAGGACCGACCCGATGCGGATCCGGGTGCCCTGATAGTCAGCAATGACGGCTTTACGCAAACGCTGTATGCCGGTTTCAGCGGCTTATGGAGCTACCGGCGGGTCGTTCCCGGCTTCCAGGTCTACCTGCCACTTGCTTTGAAAGCACAGTAGCAGGAAACACATACGAAACTCCACGAGTACGGACTGAAAGCCACCAGGTAAAAGTCATGGGGAAATGGGACTTCATCCCATTTCCCCATAGCCACCACAATCAATCCAACGCCCGCTCCAGATCCCGGAGCAGGTCCTCGACGCTCTCGATGCCGATGGACAGCTGCAGCAGGTCGTCCGGCACCGGGCTGCCCGGCCCCTCGTAACTCGCGCGATGCTCGACCAGGCTCTCCGTCGTGCCGAGCGAGGTCGCCCGTTTGAACACCTCCATCCGGGCCTGGGCCTCCACGGCCGCGCGGAATCCGCCGCGGACCTGGATCAAGATCATGCCGCCGAACCCGCCCTGCATCTGCTTTTTGGCGACTTCGTACCCCTCACTTCCCGGCAGGCCGGGGTAATGGACCCGCGCCACATTCGGGTGGCCGTCCAGGAACTCGGCAATGCGCTGGGCATTCGCGCAGATGCACTCCATCCGAAGGAAGAGCGTGCGCATGCCCCGCAGCAGCAGCCAGGCCGCGAACGAGCCGGGGAGCGCCCCGCCATCGTGCGCGATCCCGCGGATGTGCTCCCAGAAGGCATCCTCCTCCTTCGTGACCAGCGCGCCCATCAGGAGGTCACCGTGCCCGTTCAGGTATTTCGTGGCCGAGTGCATGACGAGGTCAGCACCGTGCTCGATAGGTCGCGTCAGGACGGGGGTAGCGACGGTGTTATCGACCACGATGAGCGCGCCGTGGCGATGTGCAATCTCGCTGAACGCGGCGATGTTCGTGATTGTCCACAGGGGGTTAGAGGGGGTTTCGATCCAGACAAGTTTAGTCTTTCCGGGGATCAGGGCAGCGCGCAGCAGCCCTGGCGTGTTCTCAGCAAGCTGCGTGAAGGCCAGCCCCCCACGGGCCGGCGATGCGCTCCAAATAGGCGCGCGTGCCGCCGTAGACACCGGCCCCTATTACCACGTGATCCCCCGGCTGCAGCGCCGTGAGCACGGCCCCAATGGCCGCCATACCCGAGGCGAAAAGCTGGGCGCCGGCCCCCTGCTCCAGTGTCGCAATGAGCGCGGCGGCCTGATCATAGGTAGGATTATCCGCCCGCGCGCACTTCCGGCCCTCATGGTACGTCAGATCAGGATTCCTGAGGAATGTGGTCGAAGGATAAACGGCGGGGGTGACCGAGCGGGTCGTGCCCTCCACCCACCCCAGGCCTTGCGCCGCGAGGGTCTCCGGCTTTCGTTTCAACGGATCGTGCACCACGCCCTTTCCTCCTTATGTCTTGCAGTTGTCTGAGACGGTGCTATAAGTATGGACAGGTCCGCCCAAACCGCAAGAACTGAGGGACATGAAACCTAAAAAACCATCCCGCTTTCCCATCACCGTCATGGTCCTGCTCGCGCTGATCTTCACGCCGGAGCTTCTGTTGATCGCGCGCTTCGACTCCCGCATCTACGACAGAATCGATGCGGTGCCCTTCAGCCGCTACGCCATCGTGTTCGGCGCTTACGTGAATGAAGATGGGACGCTGACCGATGCCGCGTTGGAGCGAACCGAAGCAGCAGTGCAGTTGTATCAGGCCGGCCGGGTGGAGAAGCTGTTCGTCTCCGGCACCAACAGCAGCCATCGGCAGGCCGACGTGATGGCCCAATACGCCGAGGATCGAGGCGTGCCTGCCGCGGACATCATTGTGGATGGGCTGGGCATCGATACCCACGACACCTGCCGTCACATCGCCGCGCTGGCATCGGAGGGGGTAATCGTGACGCAGGAATTTCACCTGCCGCGCGCGATGTACATTTGCGAACGCAGCGGGGTACAAGGCGTGGGAATCGCCATCGACCGGCTGGGGATTCTCTCCAGCCGCGGCAGCACTACGCTCGAAATTTGGGCGACCAGAGGGATCAGGGCTGTCAAAGAATCGCTGCTGACCTGGGGTTTCATGCTGGGGATCTATCAGCGGTCCTCATTGGAGGCAGAGCGGATAGAACAACAAGCCTTGCCGGAGTGAAGGAGGAATAAGATGACCATCTGGGAGTACTGCACCATCAGTTTTAGCTATGACAAGAAACGGAAGACCTGGATAGCTAACGACACTAAGGAAGCACCGACAGGGATTCAGGCAGCTCTTGATGTTTACGGAGCACAAGGGTGGGAGCTGGTCAACCTGACACCCGAACACTTCTACGCCCTTCCAGATTGGACGAAGTGGAACATTGTGCCGGCACGTTACCGAGCCACCTTCAAAAAAAACCAGGAAGAAGGATAGCCTATGATTACCTGTCCCTGGTGCGGCACCAACTACACGACATTCCAGCCCAACTGCGATAACTGCCGGGGTCCTCTTCCCCTGCCCGTGGAAGTTCCCCCGGAGAGCCACGAGGAGCCGCTGCCGGTTCCGCCGCCCGCGCCGCGTGCCCTGCCGCCGAATTACCTCTGGCGCATTCTCTATGCCGACGGTGGCGCGATTGCCGCCGGCATCTTCGGACTGCTGGGCGCCATCTTCGGGCTGGTGGGCGCGATCCTGACCCTCACGATCGTGGCCGCCTTCGTCGGGCTGCCCTTCCTGGGATTGGGGCTCCTCTTCCTGATCGCCAGTGTACCTCTGATTATCTGGCGCTATCAGGCCGCAGAGGCCACCCTGGCGGTGCTCAGAGATGGGGAACCGCTCCTGGGGCAGATCATGGACGTCTATCAGAATTACCACGTTCGGATAAACGGCCGCTCCCCCTGGACACTGACCTACCGCTTCGAGGCAGAGGGGCAAGAGTACATGGGAAAGGTCACCACGCTGAGTATGCCGGATCTGCGGCAGCAGCCCGGCAAGCCGGTCTACGTTCTGCACCTGCCGGGAGATCCGGCACAGAACACCCTCTACCCGATGCCGTATGGCTATTACGGGCTGTGAGCGGAGGCACACACGATGAGAGAAAAGATTGTCATGGTCGAACCCGAACCCACACTGGACGAGTGGCGCAGCCTTTATCAGGCCGCCATGCACTTCAAAGAGGTAGCGCCCTGGGAGTGGATGAATGAGGATGAGGTCTTCGGGATCAAGGACCCGGAAACCGGGGAATTAGGCTTCGCCAGCATCATGGGAGCATTGGGCGAGCACCTCTCGTTGGCAATCTATCGCGGTGCGGCGGGGTTATACACATTTTGGGTCTATCACGACATGGGAGAGGATGCCCCACCTGAGGGTATTATGGACATACCGCACCTGCAGGCCGCATTCGGGAATCGCGAGAGCCTGGACGATCTAGACCGCGACGTCATCAAAGAGCTGGGTCTCAAATTCCGCGGGCGGCAGGCCTGGCCCTGGTTTCGCAGCTTCCGCCCCGGCTTCGTCCCCTGGTATCTTGAGGGAACGGAGGCCCGCTTCCTGACCCACGCATTGGAGCAAGCCGAAGACGTAGCGCTGCGCTTCAGAGAAAACCCCGCCCTGCTCATCTTTACCGACGACGACACCTACCTGATACGCGTCCCCCACAAACAGGGGAAAACCCTTGTATGGCAGGATGAGGTGCAAACCATATCTCCACCCCAACCGGAGCAGATTTCCTTATTCATGGATCTCGAAAAACTCGAAAAGGTAAAACGGCTGCCCAAAGCAAAAGTTACCCTGGAGGTTGATCTCATCCCCCTGTCATTCCCAGTAGCCGACGAATGGGATCCGCGTCCTTATTTCCCCTCCATGTTGTTGGTCGTGGACGGCAGCAGTGGCATGATCTTAGGCACTCAACTTCTGAGACCCGACCCTACGGTCCTTGAATTATTTGGGAACGTTCCATTCACCCTCGTGCAGCAGTTCGCGAGCCTGGGCTGCATCCCGGCCAGGGTCAAAGTGCAAAACGATCTGATGCTGGGGCTAACCCGCAAACTGGCGGATGAGCTGAACTTCAGTCTCAAAAAAACGGCCAAACTGCGTTTCTTGAACCAGGTGCGTGATTTTCTACTGGGCAACACCATACTGCAAGAATGATCCAACGAAGGCAGTCCGGCCGGCTTTACCTACACAGATCGGGAGGAGATCGAAATGCAATGTGATCTGGAAGATATCAGCGTTTACTACGAGACGATGGGAGAAGGGCGCCCCATTGTCCTGCTGCACGGCTTCGGGCCCGACCACCGTTTGATGACAGGTTGTATGGAGCCAATCTTCCGCCAGCGTGACGGGTGGCAGCGATTCTACCCCGATCTGCCCGGCATGGGGCGAACGTCGGGCCCATCGCGGATCCACAACTCCGATCAGATGCTCCAGGTAGTGTTAGATTTCATCGACGCCGTGATCCCCGGACAGCAGTTCGCGCTGGCGGGGGAATCCTACGGCGGATACCTGGCACGGGGAGTCCTCCATCATCGCCCTGCACTTGTGGATGGCCTGTTTCTGCTCTGCCCGCTGATCGTCGCCGAGCCAGAGCAACGAGACGTCCCGCCGCATCAGGTACTGATGCAGGATACTGCCTTCATGTCCACGATCGACCCGATCCAGAGCGCGGATTTCGAATCCTATGGCATCGTCCAGACCCAGAGGACCTGGGAGCGCACGCGGGATGAGATCAATGTCGGGCTCGGCCTTGCGGACGAAGCCTTTCTCGTCCGCCTGAAGTCGCAGGCCTACCCCTTCTCCTTCGACACCGATGCACTCCCCATCCCGTACGGGAAACCGACACTCATGCTGCTGGGCCGGCAGGACAATTCGGTCGGCTACCGCGACGCGTGGAAGATCTTAGAGACTTATCCCCGCGCGACCTTCGCAGTGTTGGATCGCGCGGGGCACAATCTCCAGATCGAGCAGGAAGCCCTTTTCGACGCCCTCGTCAACGAATGGCTCGATCGCGTGGAAGAGGCGCTCGCCTGAGATAGAGTCCACTGACAACCCACATAGAGGAGCCGCAAAGATGACCCAACGAGATCCCTACGAAGAAAAGCTACACCACTTCATAGAAGAGCACCGGATTCAGGCAGAGCACCTGTACTTCGAAACCTCCTGCCACTCCGTGGCCGAGGCGGCGCGCGCGGCCCAGACGACCCCGGACGCCCTCATCAAGAGCATCTGCATGATCGATGGGGACGGGAAGCTCGTCGTCGCCATCGTCAAAGGCGAAGACCGTGTCAGCGCAGCCCACGTCGGCGCAGCCCTGGGGACACCGTCTCCGCGCATGGCCACGCCGGAAGAAATGCTGGCGCGGACCGGCTATCCCTGCGGCGGGACGCCGCCCTTCGGGTTCGAGGCAACGTTCCTGATCGATCCGCGGGTCTTCGAGCTGGAGATGCTTTATGCCGGCGGGGGCAGTGAGCGCGCGCTGATCCGCATCACCCCACAGGAGTTACAGCGGGTCAACGGCGCGCTGATCAGTCCCATCAAGAAATAAGGATGAGCAAGGGAACACGGACACTCACGCTCGCAGCGGTGCAAATGGATGCCAACCCGGCACCCACGCGAGAGCGTCTCGCCCGTGCCGAAACGTTGGTGGCGGAAGCCGCAGCCGCCGGAGCGATGCTGGTGGTACTGCCCGAGCTCTTCAACCTCGGCTACGGCTACACACCTGAAAACTTCCGGCGGGCCGAGCCTCTCTATGGGCCAACCGCCGCCTGGATGCAGGCAACGGCGCAGCGCCTGAACCTTCATCTGGCGGGCTCCCTGCTGCTCCGAGATCAAGGGGAGATCTACAACAGCCTCCTGCTTTTTTCTCCTCAGGGCCGGATGTGGCGCTATGACAAGCTCTACCCGTGGGGCTGGGAGCGAGGGTATTTTCGCCCCGGTAAGGCCATCACGATCGCGCAAACCGACCTCGGTGCCATCGGCATGATGGTCTGTTGGGATGTAGCTCATCCCACCCTCTGGCGGCGCTACGCGGGGCAGGTCGATTTGATGGTCATCAGCAGTTGTCCGCCGGATGGCTCCAATCCCACCTGCCACTTTCCCAATGGCAGGCAGGTGACCGTGGAGCAGCTCGGGCCGATCATGAAGGCCTTGAAAGGGACCGCCCGCCGGGTTTTTGGCAAGACCGTCAATCAACAGACAGCCTGGATCGGAGTCCCCAGCGTTCAGACCGTCTGCTCGGGCCACATCAAAACCGAGATTCCCAACGGCCTGGCGTCGGTGTGCATGCTGCTGCCTGTAGCCCACTGGGTCATTCGCTATCTCCCTTACGCCGCGAAGCTGCAGATGTCCTGCAAGATGGTGGAGGGCTGCAAGATCGTGGCTGCGACGGGTCAC
>JAVEWB010000102.1:2194-7471 GCA_034004765.1 Anaerolineae bacterium | reverse complement strand
TTGGCCTGCCGTACTCATCATCTTGATGTATCTGGTGGTGGGGACCTTCTACGCGGTCTATACGCCAACCTGGCAGGTACCTGACGAGCCGGCGCACTATAACTACATCCGGTCGTTCGCCACGGGAGAGGGCTTCCCGGTGATGGAAGCCGGCGATTATGATCAGGCCTATCTCAGCCGGTTGACGTCGGAGCAGTTCCCGGAGTCACTGCCTGTGACACCGCTGGAGTATGAGGATCATCAGCCGCCGCTGTACTATTTGCTGGCAACGCCCGTTTTCCTTTTGAGTGGGGGGGCGGTGGGCGCGCTGCGCCTCTTTTCCCTGCTGCTGGGGGCCGGCGTGATTGGGATGACGATGGCGCTGGTCCGTGAGGTTTTCCCCAAACGCCCCGGCCTGGCGTGGCTGGCCGGTGGGCTTGTCGCTTTCCTGCCCCAGCACGTCGCGATGATGGCCGCGGTCAATAACGACGCGCTGACGGAACTGCTCCTGGTGTCCTGGCTGCTGCTGGCGCTGCGCTACTTGCGCGGTGCGGTATCCCCCGTGCTCCTGGGCGTCGTGTTGGGCCTGATGTTTCTGACGAAGACCACCGGCTACGGCATTGCGCTTCTGGCGCTGGTAGCCGTGGCGCTGCGCTGGCGCCGCGGCGGATTTTCGTGGAAGTGGGCGATTGCCCAGACGGCCTCGATTCTGGGACCGGCTTTGCTCCTGGGCTGTCTCTGGTGGGGGCGCAACCTGGCTGTGTACGGGTGGCCGGATTTCGTGGGCCTGTTGCGACACAATGAAGTGGTGGTGGGGCAGCCGCGCACGACGGAGTTCCTGGCCCGCCAGGGCATATGGCCATTCTTCACGGAGGCACTGCGGACAACGTTCCGCTCGTTCTGGGGGCAGTTCGGCTGGATGGGGGTCGTCCTGGATTCTCGCATTTACCTTGGTGTGGGGTTGTTCTCTGCCCTTGTGGCCTGGGGAGCGCTCTGGCAGTTGGGTGAGGGGATACGAAATGGGGTGGATCCTCTGTTCAGGGATGCGCTGATTCTCCTGGGGGCATCCCTCTTGATTACCACCGGGCTCTACCTGGGCTATAATCTCACGTTCGTCCAGCACCAGGGGCGCTATCTCTTTACAGCTCTCCCGGCATTGGCGTTGGCCGGTGCCTTGGGGTTGAACCGGCTGGCGGAGAAGCGGCTGGCCGTGGTCACGGCTTCCCTGCTGCTGGTGTTGCTGATTGGCATCGGGCTTGTGGGGCTTTTGCTGGGGGATGTGCCCTATGCGACGTTGATTTTGATTGGGGTGGCTGCGGCAGGTGTGCTGGCCGCGGGACTTGTCCCTGCTCGCTACGTGCCGCTGTTGGGGGGCGCGGTGCTGATGGGGCTGGTGGCACTGGATTTCCTGTGCCTGTTTGGATTCATCGTCCCGCTGTTGGGGTAAAGGAGAAGAGGAATGCCGATCGAACCGGGGCTGATAAGTGAACTGCGCCACGTGGTTGTCGAAGCTGATACGGCAGCAAGCTACGCAAGCGGCCTGGTGCCGACGTTGAGCACCCCGCACCTGGTCGCTTTGAT
Source organism: Anaerolineae bacterium (assembly GCA_034004765.1). Classification (GTDB taxonomy): domain Bacteria; phylum Chloroflexota; class Anaerolineae; order B4-G1; family SLSP01; genus JAVEWB01. Next base: position 5,911 of record JAVEWB010000102.1, on the reverse strand, counting down.
GGAAAATGCCGCGCGCGCCGCGGTCGAACCTGGCCTTCTGTCTGAGCAGAGCACGGTAGGCGTGCGGGTGGATATGCAGCACCTCGCCCCAACGCCGGTGGGCATGGAGGTACGGGTTCAGGCGAGGTTGGTCGCGGTCGAGGGGCGGAGACTGCGCTTTCACGTCGATGCCTGGGATGCGGTGGAGAAAATTGGAACGTGTGAGCACGAGCGATTCGTGATCGACTGGGATCGCTTTCTGGCCCGCGTTCAGGAAAAGCAGCGGTAGCGTTTAGACCTCACCGGGATTCAAGCCCGGTGAGGTCTATTCTTCGATGTCGATCGCCTCGATATTCCAGATGGCTGCCGGGTTGGAGTCATCCGGCTTCAAGCCCTGGACCTCGGGGCGTGCCACCAGCCAAAAAGGCCGCCAGGTCAGAAACAGTGTGGGCAGCTCCTGGGAGAGCAGCACGCTGGCTTGTTGGAGCGCCGCATATTGCGATGTCGTATCTATCGTTCGCAAGGCAGCCTTGCAGGCTTCATCGTAGCGGCTGGCAGTGTAGCCACTGAAGTTCTCACCAATCCATGCGTTATCCTCACTGGGGATGCGTTCGGTGAGCCAGGCACCGCAGACCAGCGGCACTTCGGTCCACCAGCCGAAGAGAGCCAGATCGAACTGCCGCCCGAACAGCGGGCTGACAGGATCGGCGGCGTACAGCAGGCGGCTGTCGGTGGGCTGTGGGATAATTCCGATGCCGCAGCTTTCGAGATCGGCGGCGATATTGGCCGCGGCAAACGTGTATTGAGGGGCCAGGTAGAGGGTCAGGCTCAGGGGGCTGTTGTTGGAGATCTCTTTAACACCGTGGGCTTCGCGGATGCCGTCCCCATCTTCGTCACGCCAGCCAATTCCTTCTAACAGGGTTTGTCCTGTCTGCGGGCTGTAGGGGATCCGATACAGCGCCTCGCCAGCAAAAGCCGGATGTCCCGGCGGCAGAAAACTCTCTGCGGCAAGTAACGCCTGTCCGGGCTGAGCCTTGATCAACCTCTCTTTGTCGATGCAGGATGCTATGGCCATACGCACGGTCTGGTTCGTGAGGGGCGTGGATTGGGTGATATTGAAGTCCAGCCGCAGGAAGACCGGCTCCGGCCCCAATGAGGCCCAGATAAGCGCGTCTTGTTGGGCCATCAACGTCTCCCATGTTTTCCAGTCGATCTCCGTGGCCGGGTCCGGCAGGATGATATCGCACTCGCCTGACGTGAGCAGTTTGGGCCATTGGCTTATGTCGAGTTGGGGAAAACGCACCACGACGCGTTCCAACAGCGGCGTCTCCCCGACGTAATGCGGATTAGGGCGCAGGGAGATGCCGCGACCCGGCTCCCAGCTTTCGATGGTGAAGGGACCGGTGCCGGGTGGTGCGTGATCTTCCAATACCTCTGAAAACTGCGCTTTTTGCCAGCGGTGGGCCGGCTGCGGCGGGAAGAGAAAGCCCGGATACTCTGTGCTGAGATAGCCGGGTAACCCGGTCCAGCGCAGCAGTGAATCATCCAGTGCTTCGAAAGATGCTGTGCGTTTGACCAGATCGGGCCATGTGCCGCGTGCATCAGGATCCTGGGCCAGATGGAACCCCAGCAGCACGTCCTTGGAGGTCAGGGGCTCCCCGTCCGACCATCGCAGGGCGCTTTTCAGGGTAAAGGTGACGACCAATTGAGGGAGTGCCAGTGTCTGCCCGCTGTTGTTGGTTTGAACGGCACCGGTTTCGTCGACGTAGCGTGCCCCTCCCAAAACCCGCACGGTGCGCACGTTGACTTCGTTATTCTCCGGCGAAGGCAGGTGCTTCAGCAGGCGCGCTTCCCATTGGTAATCCACTTCCTCGGCGGGAAATTCGTAGAACAGGGCCAGCACGTCCGTGCCTGCCTGTGAGGGGGCAAAGGGGTGGATGGCCGTCGGCTCTGTCGTGCACAGCGTGACCTGCCGTGGATGGGGTGTCGGCGTGGGCACCACCGTGACGGTTGGGAGCAGCCTCGTCGGCGGCGCGGCCGGTACGTTTGGCGCTGCCGTACAGGCTGCAGCGAGGGCTGCCAGGAGAAGGCCGGAGAGAACTAATCGAGAACTGCGCACGGTAAATTTGTGCATGTTATGGTTGGGACATCTCTCGGAGTGCCTGTCTCAAGGTCTCGAGATCTTCAGGGGTCAGTTGCCCTTCGATCGTCAGCGGCCGGCGGGCAGGGCCAATGGGCATGCCCTGCATCTCCAGCCCGGCCCGTACCGTCAGGCTGCCTGCTTTCCCGACGAGCCGGGAGACCTTTTCTGCCTGGAGTTGGCCGGCGCGTGCGGTCTTATAGTCCTCGCGCTGGAACGCCTGATAGACGGCCCGCCACTGCTTGGGGATCAGATTGGCGCAGGCCAGGATCGCGCCCACAGCGCCCATCGCCAGCGCAGGGAGGGTCACTGTCCCCTGTCCTACGATGACGCTGAAGGTCGGTCCCAGCAGTTCTATAACCGATGCCATATAGGCCAGATCCCCGGAGGTATCTTTCATCCCGATGATATTGGGGCACTCCTTGTGGAGAGCCTGGATCACACTTGTCGGAATGTACTGTCCTACGAGCTGCGGAAAGTTGTAGAGCAGGATGGGGAAATCGGGCACTGCGGCGGCGATGTCGGCGTAGTGGCGGTAGAGCCCGGCTGCCGAAGGGCGCAGGTAATAGGGCGCAATGATCAGCGCCACGTCCGCCCCGGCATCCCGAGCGGCTTGTGTGTGTGCAATGGCCTCGTGCGTGGCAATGGCACCGGTGCCGGCGATGACCAGTTTCCGGCCCGCGACACTTTCTACAACCGCTTCCACGGCACGGCGGCGTTCCTCGGCTGTCAGCAGGGGGAAATCGCCGGTCGTCCCGTTGACTAAGAAGCCGTCCACATCGGGCAGCAGGTGCAGCACAAGGCGGCGGAGCGCTTCTACGTCGAGTCCTTCGTCCGGCTGATAGGGGGTCGCCAATGCGGGAAAGATACCATGCAGGTTCAAGCTTTTCATCATTTGCCTCCACAGATCATTTGGTGTCTGAGCGCTGGTCGCGGCTCAGGCGGAGTAAGATACCAACGGTGAAGACTCCCAGGATTCCCAACGCACCCAGCTTGTACAGACGCGACGAGAGCAGCAGTGCCAGTGCGCCGAAGAGGGCGCAAAACCCCCAGTAGAGGAGGACGATGGTGCGTGTGGAAAGTCCGGCATCGAGCAGACGGTAATGGAGATGGTGGCGGTCGCCCTGGAAGGGAGAAGCGCCGTGCCGGATGCGATCGGCAATGGTCCAGGCAACGTCCACGATGGGGAGGCCCATGACCATGAGCACGGTCGCCACGCGGGCCCCGGCGATCAGACCCAGGGCGGCCAGCAAATAGCCCAACATGAACGCGCCGTTGCTGCCCATGAAGACCCGTGCGGGGTGTACATTGTAGACTAAGAAGCCCAATGAAGCTCCCAGAAGCGCAATGGCCTGCGGTGCCACGCTGTACTGCTGCCCCTGGATCATGTGGATGGCCAGGATGGCACAGAGAATAGCGGTGACGCCCGCCGCCAATCCGTCCAGGCCATCCAGCCAGTTCACGGTGACGATCATGCCGGTGATCCAGAAGAGGGTCAGCGGAACGTAAATCAGCGCCGGCAGTGGGATAATTTGATTGGTGAAGGGGTTGTTGAACCGCTCCAGGATGATCAGTGTGGCTACGGCAATGAGGGCGGC
>JAVEWB010000102.1:0-2094 GCA_034004765.1 Anaerolineae bacterium | reverse complement strand
GCGGCGATCAATCCCATGAACTTGATGCGATTGGCCCCCCATTTCTTCAAGATGTCCACGGTCGCGACCGCAGAGCCGCCGGTTGCCAGCATGGGGTCGAGCACCAGGCAGACGTCGACGGTGGGGCGGACGGGCAGTTTGTTGTAGTATTCCACCGGGCGCAGCGTTTTCTCGTCGCGGAAGAGGCCGATGTGCCACACCTCGGCAGACGGCATCATCTCCCACACGCCGTTCACCAGCCCGAGGCCGGCGCGGAGAATGGGGACCAGCCCGATGGTTTCCCTGAGCTTGGCTCCTTCCATGGTCGCTATGGGTGTTTCAACGGTGACAGGTGCAATGTCGAGATCTGCCGTGACTTCATAAGCCAGAAGGATTGCAAGTTCTTTCATCAATTCGCGGAACTTCTTGGGGTCGGTATTTTTATTCCGCAAGAGCGATAGCTTGTGCTGGACGAGGGGATGTTTGGAGACATAAATATTGGACATAAGTCTGACCTCCTTAACCATTTACAATTTCGGAGCAGGGATCGCATGGCCTGTGGCTGACAATCCACAGTACCGTAAAAGATTGTACCACACTCTTGAAGGCTCTCAATTGCCGGATTCAGCCAGCGCGCCTTCGGTCTGCGGGCGCTGCTGTGCCAGGTGCAGGCGCAGGAACAAGGCCGGGGCTCCCCACGTCATCCACAATGCGGTCAAGCCGTAGCGCAGCCAACGTAGAAGGAGAAAGAGCGCCGTTTCCTCCGGTGCCAGCGGCTTGAACAGAACCCGGAGCCCACCCCAGATGACGATGATCCCCAGGAGCCCTGCGACGTAGCGTATCAGGCGGGTCTTCCACGGCCCCGCGGTATCGAAATGCGTGGTGTGCTGTTCCAGTAACAGGCCGGTGCCGCCGAAGGCCAGTAAGGCAGCGGCGGTGACGAAGTCCTTGGTCGGGTGCAGCAGCGACAGCAGGATGCCGAGCCCCAGCAGCGCCCCCACTTTCACTCCCAGGCTCGGCGTGCTGAGCTGATGGAGCATAGCGGGTTCGAGCGCGATGAAGGCCCCCAACACCGCGAGGCCGGCAATGAGGCCGCCGAGCACATCAGTGGGAAAATGAACACCCAGATAGAGCCGAGAGAGCCCTACGGCAATGATCAGGCCTACGGCCAGCGCCCAGGCCCATCCCCGCCGTAGTTTGGAGGCCAGATAGAGCCAGATCACCGTAGTGGACTGCGTGTGTCCTGAAGGCAGGCCGTAGCCGTCGATGTCGTCCAATTTCAGCACGCGGCGGTCATATTGAAAGGGGCGGGGCGAGTGGAACAGGTCTTTGAGGCCGGCGTTGATGAAATGGTTGGAAAGATAGAGCAGCATGAGACCCACCCCGGTTTCTTTGCTCAAGCACCAGTAAATGAAAGGCGGAACGAGCAGGGCAAATTCCTCGTCCCCCAGAAGGGTGATGATTTGAAAGAGGCGGGTCCAAATCGGATGTCCCTGCTGCAGGGTCAAGATCAGCGGTATTTCCCAAGACCAGAACGGTGCCATGTAACTCTCTCCTATCACGTTTTAGATATTTGCTTGCCTTGCACGCCGTTCAGTAGATCCAGCGCTCCATCAGCTCTTTTAGGGTTCCATCGGTCTGCATCTCCTGTAACTGTGTATTGAGCTCGTCGATCAACTCACTCTCCGTGCTGCGTACGGCGATGACGTAGCTCTCGTCGGTGACCGGCGGGGCCAGGATGCGAATGGGACGCCCCTGCGCCTTGGCGGCCTGCGCGGCGAGGGCGTCGATCACGATGGCTCCTGCGGCTCCCGTGGTCAGGGCTTCCAGGGCCTCTTCCGTGCTTTCGCGTGTTTCGAGCAGCGGGGGGGACGGCAGGAGTTGTTCCCAGCGGAGCGCCTCCATGTGACCCGCCGTGCCGAACACGACCGCGACCTTGCGCCCGGCCAGATCGGACGGCCCCTCGATGGAGGAATTCGTGGGTACGATGAGCACTTCCCCGGCGTTGAAATAGGGTGGCGTGAAGGTGAAATCCTCGGTGCGGGTAGGATCGGGATAGAGAGCAGAAAGGACGATGTCCGCCCGCCCGACGACCAGGGCATCGTAGAGGCCGTC
>JAVEWB010000101.1:0-7487 GCA_034004765.1 Anaerolineae bacterium | reverse complement strand
CTGCGCCAATACTTTGACTTCGCGCGCGATCTGCTCGCCCAGCTTGCGTTCTGCAACCTCCATGTCATACCGGGCCTGCAAGCGTGTCCACACGGTAGCACTGGTGCTAAAGTAACGCGCCAGCCGCAGAGCGGTATCGGCCGTAATCGCACGCTGTCCGCGCACGATTTGACTGATCCGCAGGGTCGGCACGCCGATGTCTTTGGCGACCCGATACTTGCTCAAGCCCAGGGGCTGCATGAAGTCTTCCCACAATACTTCACCCGGATGAACCGGTGCTAATTTCTCTTTGGTTTCCATATTTCTCCCTTATATCAGTGGTAGTCTACAATCTCCACGGCATATGCCTGTCCTGCTTTCCAAAAGAAGCAGATACGCCATTGATCGTTGATCCGAATGCTGTATTGTCCGCTGCGCGAGCCACGTAACGCTTCCAGGTGGTTGCCCGGCGGTGCGAACAGATCTTTTAAGTCCTCGGCATTGTCTAAATAGAGCAGTTTCCGACGCGCAGTTTTTTGGATTGTGAATGGCAGCTTATGTGACACGATGCCTTGGAACACTTTTTTGGCTTCAGGATCGGCGAAAGAAGCTATCATAACATTATGGTATCACGAAACGATATCATTGTCAAGCGATACTACATGAGCGTCTCTCAAAATGGGGGCAACGTATCAGTGGGCGGCATCTCCTTCGGGAGCCGGATGCCCAGCCAGTATCTTCCCCAATTGTAGTACTCATACAGCACGACGCGAGCCTGATCCGCGTGGAACCACCAGCATATGGCACATGGATCAGCAGGCGAGGGCTGGACCGAGATCGAGACGGTTGCTTCGAACACTTCCCCGAAGATGTGTCCCGCCCTCCGGCTGTGATAGGTTGAGGTCACCAACAGGATGGAGTCATATCCGCGTGCCCGCAGAAGCTCAGCGGTGTAATAGGCGTTCTGGAAGGTCGACTGCGACTGGTCTTCGATCAACAGCGCCGACTCGGGCATCCCCATCGCGACGGCCTGACGCCGCATGACCTCCGCTTCCGGCAAGATCTCCTCACCTTCTGCGACCTGCGTCCCGGCGCTGATGATGACGACCGGCGCGTACCCCTGCTGATACAGCTCCACCGCGCGCCGGACCCGGTCAGGCTTGTGGTCGCCGCCGATGACGACGATCGCGTCGGCCTGGCACGGCGCGTCGGCCCTGACGAGCAGCGGTCCCGCGATCACCCCGCAGAGCCCGATGGCGCTCAGGGCAAGGAGTAGGAGACGGGATCTACTGATCAAGCTCAAGTGCCCCTGAGCCTTGGCAATGAAGCTACAGCGATTCTTCATCTCGGTGCGGTCCTTTGACCCTACTTATACCCACAAAACCTCACCAGCCCGGTGCTCATCTGAGCCGGGGCGGTGAGGCTTCGTCCTTGTCTTATCGTAGAAAGCTAGGCTATCTTCTCAGCAGGGGCGGTGAAAAGAAGCGTATAGACTTTCTCTTTCCCCGAGACCGCGGGTGCTGTTGCAGCGCGCTTGCATTCTGGGCAGATGTCGCGCGGGGGGAAGCTCTTGTGCCCGCAGTGGGGGCATCGCTGTCCCTCCAGCCGATACCGCTGCCCTTTCAACCGCCAATCGTGGGCTATGCTCATCATGGCCCCTCTCCCTTCTCTGCGTCTTTGCATCCTTGCGCCCTTCGGATAAAGTTCTGTTAGGGTGGAGATGATGGGCTTCCTCTGGCTGCATACCGCATACTAACTAAAGTATGATTTATTGTATTTTATTTCTAACGGTGCGTCAATGACTCTTTGGTACTAAATGCGTCAAACGTCAAGACGTCAGGCGTCAAGGCGCGTGCTCTTAGAGAATGAGCTTGGAGAGGGGGGATGACGAATGACGTTTGACGCCTGACGCCCGCTTGCCCTTCGCCCCGCTGAAGGTATAATATGTCCGTCGGGGGAGTGTCGGAATTGGCAGACGAGCATGACTTAGAATCATGTGCCGCGAGGCGTGCGGGTTCAAGTCCCGCCTTCCCCAACGGAAAACCGGCCGAGAGTTGCTCTCGACCGGTTTTTGTTTTTCCCTTGCACGAAGAACTGTAAAGCTAAATTCGTGTCAATTCGTGAAATTCGTGGCTAAACTATGACGCCAGTGCCTCCAGTGCATTGCGCACGATCGCGGTGAAGGAGTCTACCTTGAGACTGGCCCCGCCGACCAGCGCGCCGTCGATCTCCGGCATGACGATGAAGCTTGCCATGTTGTCCGGCTTTACGCTCCCGCCATACTGCACCCGGAGGGAGTCGGCGGTCTCCCGGTCGTAGAGCTCGGCCAGGACGTCGCGGATCGCGGTGCGGATGATGTGATCGGCATCCTCCGGCGTCGCCGTCAGCCCGGTCCCGATGGCCCAGATGGGCTCGTAGGCCAGCACCAGACGGCGGGCTTCCTCTGCGGAGAGCCCCGCGAAGGCACCGACGATCTGCCCGCGCACGAACGGTACGGTCTCGCCCGCACGGTTCAGCTCCAAACTCTCCCCGATGCAGACGATGGGGGTCAGCCCGTGGTGCAGCGCCGCCTTGATCTTGCGGTTCACCGTCTCGTCGGTCTCGCCAAAGTAGGCGCGCCGCTCCGAGTGGCCGATGATGGCGTAGCGGGCCAGCTCTTTGACCATCAGCGGGGAGATTTCGCCCGTGAACGCGCCTTCATCCTCCCAATAGAGGTTCTGCGCGCCGACGCCGATGGCCGAGCCGGCAAGTGCCTGGCTGACGCCATACAGCGCCGTGGCGGTCGGGCAGACGGCCAGCTCCATCGTCGTGACGTCGCCCAGCGCCGCGCGCAGCCCGGTGGCTACGTCTACGGCCTCGGCGACCGTTTTGTACATCTTCCAGTTTCCAGCGATAAAAGGTTTACGCATGGTGATACCCTCCATGTAAGACGTGAGACGTGATGCGTGATCCGTGAGGCAGCCATGCGTCAAGCGTCAAACGTCAGATAGATACTTACTTATCTTGCAATGCAGCGATGCCGGGGAGGACTTTGCCCTCCAGGAATTCCAGGCTCGCGCCGCCGCCGGTGGAGACGTGGCTGACCTTGTCCGCCACGCCCGCCACGTTGACCGCCGAGGCGGAGTCGCCGCCGCCGATGACGGTGATGGCATTGATCTCGGCCAGGACGTTAGCCACGGCGAAGGTGCCCTTGGCGAAGTTCGGCATCTCGAAGACGCCCATCGGGCCGTTCCACACCACGGTCTTGGCGGTGCTCAAGATCTGCTTGAAGCAGGCGATGGTCTCCGGGCCGATGTCCAAAATGCGCCATCCGGTGGGCACTTTGTCCACGTCCACGACTTGACTGGCGGCACTGTTATCGAACGCATCGGCGATCACGGCATCGACGGGGAGCACCAGCTTGTCCCCGCCCTCCGCCATGAGCGCGCGGGCGGTCTCGAGCGCTTCTTCCTCAACCAGCGAGTCCCCGACCTCCAACCCCTTCGCCTTGAAGAAGGTGTTGGCCATGCCGCCGCCGATGAGGATCGTGTCGGCCTTACCGAGCAGGTTCTGGATAACGCCGATCTTGTCGGAGATTTTAGCGCCGCCTAAGATGACGACGTAGGGGTGCTCGGGGTTCTCCGTAGCCCGACCGAGGAAGTCGATCTCTTTCTCGACCAGGAAGCCGGCCACCGACGGCAGGTAATGGGTGATCCCCTCCGTGCTGGCGTGAGCGCGGTGGTCGCTGCCGAAGGCGTCGTTGACGAAGACGTCGCCCAGTTCGCCGAACTGGCGGGCGATCTCGGGATCATTCTTCTTCTCGCCGACGTAGAAACGGGTGTTCTCCAGGAGCAGGACCTCGCCCGGCTTGAGTGCATCGGCCAGCGCCTTTACCTCGGCACCGATGCAGTCAGGGGCCATCTTGACGGGTGTGCCCAACAGTTCGCCGAGCCGCACGGCGGCGGGCTTCAGCGTGTAGGCGGGATCCGGTGCATCCTTGGGGCGGCCCAGGTGCGACATGAGGACGAGCGACGCGCCCTGTCCCAGGACGTACTCTATGGTGGGGAGGGCCGCGCGGATGCGGGTATCATCGGTGATGGTGCCCTCTTTCAACGGCACGTTGAAATCCACGCGCATCACCACGCGTTTCCCTTTGAGGTCGATATCGCGAACGGTCTTCTTCTTCATGGTTCCCTCTTTTTCGATAGATTGAACAAATGGGCAAATTTGCGGAGTGCGCAGATTTGCCCATTTGTATCGTTAGTGCTTTCCTCTATTACAGCTTGCTGGCGACGATGGCGGCCAGGTCGGCCACGCGGCAGGAGTAACCCCACTCGTTGTCGTACCAGGAGACCACCTTGACCAGGCGCTTGTCGATGACCTTGGTCATTTCAGCGTCGACGATGGAAGAGCGGTTGTCGCCTTTGAAGTCCAGGGAGACAAGCGGCTCGGTGCAGTAGCCCAGGATGCCCTTGAGTTCGCCTTCGGAAGCAGCCTTGAAGGCGGCATTGAGCTCTTCAGCCGTCACATCGACCTTCAGCGTGGCGACGAAGTCCACCACGGAGGAGGTGACGGTAGGGACGCGCAGCGCGTAGCCATCCACGATGCCCTTCAGCTCGGGGATCACCAGCGCGACGGCCTTGGCCGCGCCGGTGGTGGTGGGGATGATGTTCTGCGCGGCGGTACGGGCCCGGCGCAGGTCTTTGTGGCCCTGGTCGAGGATGCGTTGGTCGTTGGTGTAAGCATGGATGGTGGTCATCAAGCCGTTCACGATCCCGAATTTATCATGCAGGACCTTGGCCACGGGCGCCAGACAGTTGGTGGTGCAGGAAGCGTTGGAGATGATGTGGTGCTTGGCGTTGTCGTACTTGTCATCGTTGACGCCGATGACGATGGTGATATCCTCTTCCTTGGCCGGAGCGGTGATGATGACCTTCTTGGCCCCTGCCTGGAGGTGCTTGGACGTGCCCGCGCGGTCACGGAAGACACCGGTGGACTCGATGACGATGTCGACGCCCATGTCGCCCCAGGGCAAAGCGGCAGGATCCTTCTCCGCGCAGGCCCTGATCCCCTTGCCGTTGACGAAGATGGTATCTGCTGTCCAGCTAACCTCGCCGTTGAAAGCGCCAAAGGTGGAGTCGTACTTGAAGAGGTGTCCGTTTGTCTTGGTGTCGAAGAGGTCGTTGATGGCGACAACCTCAAGCTCATTCGGATGGCGCTCCAAAATGGTGCGCAGTACCAGCCGCCCAATGCGGCCAAAACCGTTAATCGCAACTTTCGTGCTCATACGATACTCCTTCTTTCTCTCAGATGATTTGGTTAGGATTGGAAATCACGGATTGGGTACCAGCCCTATGCGTCTAATACCCAATGGCTTATCTCCAATCATTTCAGCAGTCGCATCACCGTTCGTCCCAATTTCTCACTGTCGTGCTGCCAGGGGTGGACGCCGTCGGCCAGCAGTTCTGTGACGAGCCTCAGCCCCGGCCTGGAAGCCAGTTCCGGCATCACCCAGGCCGTGCCCTCCGGCGGTGCTGTCTCTTCCGGCGGCAGGTTCAGGATGACCGCGCTGAAGAGCCCCGGTCCCAGATGACGCTCCAACGCGCTTAGATGGTGCTCTGCCGTGAACGTCTCGGTTTCCCCTGCCTGCGTCGTGATGTTGCAGATATACACTTTGGGGGCGCGGGTGGCCCGCAGCGCCTCGGCGATCTCCGGCACCAACAGGTTGGGCATGAGGCTGGTGTACAGGCTCCCCGGACCGATGACGATCATATCGGCGTTCAGGATAGCCTTCACGGCTCCCGGATAGGCCTTGGGGTTGGAGGGCTCCAGCAGCGTACGCACGATGTGTCCCCCGGCCTGAGGGATCTGCGATTCCCCAAAGACGCGGACGGGCGGCTGGCCCGACTCCAATTGAACGTCCGCGGCCAGAACGACGGTCTCCAGCGTGCTGGGAAGGACACGCCCCTGGACTGCCAGAACGTGGCTGGACTGCTCCAATGCCGATTCGAATGAGCCGGTGACGCCGGCCATGGCACTGATGTAAAGGTTCCCGAAGCTGTGCCCGTCCAGCCCTGCGTTGCTGCTGAAGCGATAATGGAAGAGGCGGGTGACCAGTGATTCATCATTGGAGAGCGCCGCAATGCAGTTCCGGAAGTCACCCGGGGGCAGGATGCCCAACTCACGCCGCAGGCGGCCTGAAGAGCCCCCGTCATCGGCCACCGTTACGATTGCAGTAAGGTTCGTTGTGTAGGCCTTCAGCCCTCTGAGGATGGCTGCCTGTCCGTGGCCGCCTCCCAATACGACGATCCGCGGACCCCGTCCACGCCGTCGGTACTCGTAGAGGATGTCCGGGTAGGGCGTCGAAATATTTTTCAGGAAAGGTTCGAGGAGGGAACGGTTCAATCCCCACAGTCCCATCGCAATGCTGCCCACCCCGGTTAGAAAGAAGATGAATACCCGCAGGGTTCGCGGGATGAACTGCAGCGTCAAGTAGTAAAAGTACGATGGAAGGGGGTAGAATGCACGCAGCAGGGAGGCTCCGCCCAGGCTGAAAAGAGTGATACCAAATGCCAGCAGGAGCAACCAACGTTTCACACCCAAGCCTGGCTTCATCCAGAGCAGATGGCTGCGCCAGGACTTTAGTGAGCCCGGTTCTCCCTTCTCCCTCATCATGAAAATTATACCTTTAATGTAGGGAGTGTCAATTTTAGAACAAGGGCCATGGATCGCGGGCAGGATGCCCGCTTTACTGGATGTGCGCTACAACGCGGCCTGCCTTCCAGAGGTCTTCGATCTGATAGTAGGCGCGTATGTCCGCGTCGAAGAGATGGACAATCACATCGATGTAATCGAGCAAAATCCACCCGGAGTCCGCGTTCCCCTCGACGCTTTTGGGTGAAGTGCCCTCAGCTTCTTTTTTGATCCCTTCGAGGGTCGCGTTTTTGATGGCGTCCAACTGCCGGTGGCTGGCGGCGGAACAGATCACAAAGTAATCGGTGATGGTGGTCAGCCCATGCAGGTCCAGGATGAGGATATCCTCCCCCTGCTTTTCTACGATGATGTCCACGATTTTCCGGGCTAATTCTAGACTATCCAAACTACCTCCTTGAATTTATGTGACAGTGCTTGTATATGCTTCCTGATCTTATGATAACATGGGAAATGAAGAGCTACAAGTGGGCAGCAAGCTGTTCACTTGTAGCTTCTTGATCTATGGTCGGCTTACTCACGGGCAGGCTTCTCAGGGGGTAGCCACCTCAGTTGGCTCTGCAGTTGGCTCTGCGGTGGGTTCCTCAGTCGGCTCTGTTGTCGGCTCTGTGGTGGGTTCCTCAGTTGGCTCTGTCGTCGGCTCTTCTGTCGGCGGCTCGGTGGGCGCGGTCGTGAAGGTCGCTGTTGGCGGCTGGGGCGTGAAGGTGACCGTAGGTGCCTTCGGCGTTGCTGTAGGGGTGTAGGTCGCCGTGCCGGGCGCTTTCGTCGGCGTGAGGGTCGGTGACGCTGTGGAGCTCGGTTTGGGCGAGGCGGTGGAC
>JAVEWB010000100.1:0-7497 GCA_034004765.1 Anaerolineae bacterium | reverse complement strand
GAATGTGTAGACCTCGCCGCGCCCGCTGAGCCGATACGGCTCCTTGGCCGGCTTCTTGCACTCCGGGCAGATATCCCGTGGCGGGAAGATCTTTTACCCACAATGCGGGCACTCCTCCCCCTCTAACCGATACCGCTGTCCCTTCAACCTCCAATCATGTGCAATGCTACCCATGATGTTTCTCCTTTCTTTACCTTCTTTGTGCTTATGAAGTTTTTCAGTCCGTTACTTCGTTCTATTTGGATCTTCTGAGATCCTTCGCTACGCTTAGGCCATGCTCCTCAGAATGACGTTTCACGCATCACGTTTTACGCATCACGTCTCCACCTAATTCCTAACTCCCAATTCCTAATTCTTTACTCCATCTTCTCCAGCACGTGCGTGATAATCGTCGCGCCGCTTCCACCGATATTCTGCGTCATCCCCAGCCGCGCATTGGGGATCTGATTGGCCCCGGCCAGCCCCCGCAACTGCAGGACGGCCTCCACGACCTGATACATGCCCGTCGCACCAACGGGATGCCCCCGCGCCTTCAAGCCGCCCATCGTGGTGACCGGGATGCGCCCCTGTCGGGTGATCTCACCCTCGATGGCCAACCGCACGCCCTGGCCCCGTTCGGCGAATCCTGCCGCTTCCAGGCTCAGTGCCGACATGATCGTGAAGGCATCGTGCAGCTCGAAGAAATCGAGGTCCTGTGGCTTTATCTTCGCCATCTCGTAGGCCCGCTTCGCGGAGATGCGCGCGGCTTCTAACGCCAGCGGGTCCTTCCGGTCGTGGACGGCGATCGGTGCGGTCCCCACAGCCGACCCGCGGATGCGGATGGGCGCGGGGCTCAGCGTCCGGGCGTACTCCGCCGGAGCGAGGATCACCGCCGCCGATCCGTCGCAGACCGGCGAGGCATCCAGCAGCCCCACTGGATCGCCGATCATCCCCGCTTTGGCATACGCCTCGGGGGTGATGGCCATGTGGAACATCGCGTTGGGATTGTTGAGCCCGTTGGCGTGGGCATTGACGACAAAATTCGCGAAGTCCTCGTGCTTCCAGCCGTACTCGTACATGTAACGCCGCATGAGCAGCGCGTTCAACGATACGAAAGAGACACCCTGGCTGACCTCGTATTCTGCGTCGGCTGCCATCGCCAGTGCGGCGGTCGTCTCGCGACCCGCGGTATCCGTCATCTTTTCCACGCCTGCCACCAGCGCCAGGTCGACCATCCCGCTGGCCACGGCTAAGGTGCCCACACGCAGCGCTGCCGAACCGGAGGCGCAGGCCGCCTCGACTTTGAACGCTTCCACGCCGCTCATCCCCAGGCAGTCGGCTAAGAGCGCGCCCAGATGTTCCTGACCGGTGATTTCACCGGAAAGCATATTCCCCACATAGATGGCATCGACGCTCTCGATGTTCGCATCGTGCAGCGCATTGAGGGACGACTCCAGCGCCAGCGCGCGGATGCTGGTCGTCCAGTGTTCGCCGACCGGGGTCTGACCGATGCCGATGATAGCTACATCACGCATAGATGATTCCTCCTGCTATACCCGTAGTTTGCTGCGATAGCGGACGTAGAGTGCGTAATCGATCTCAACCCGCCGCTGAATGTAATCGGCCACCAAGGGGGCCCTGTTCCGGCGCTCTTCGATGGCGGGAGTGATCTCCCAGATGAATGCGTCGGCCCCCGCGCCGGAGCCGAAGCTCACCGTCAGGATGCGGTCGCCGGGCTGCGCAACGTCCAACGTCGCGGAGAGGCCGGTGATGGCCGCGGCGGCGTAGGTGTTGCCGATCAGGTCGCTGAGCAGCCCCGGTTTGATCTGTTCGGCGGTGAAGCCCAATCGTTTCGCCGCGCGCTGCGGGAACTTGACGTTGGGTTGGTGGAAGACGGCGTAGGTGAAGTCCGTCGCTTTGTAATCCATCGCCTCTAAGATGGCCTCTGCCGCCGATTCGATGTGATGGAAGTAGGCCGGCTCACCGGTGAAACGTCCGCCGTGGCTGGGGTAGTGTTGATAGGGACGCCGCCAGAAGTCGGGGGTGTCCGTCACGTAGGAGAGCGAGCCTTTGCATACTGCCAGGGCCTCTTCTGCGGGGCCGATGATGAAAGCGGTCCCGCCGCTGGCCGCAGTGTACTCCAGCTCGTCGGAGGGACGCCCCTGCGCGGTGTCTGCTCCGATGGCCATAGCATAGTCAGCCATGGAGGATCCGACCAGACCCATCGCGGCTTGCAGCGCCTCGGTCCCGGCCTTGCACGCAAATTCCAGATCGGCGGCCAAGTGAAAGGGCGTCGTGCCGATGGCCTCGGCCACGATCGTCGAAGTCGGTTTGACTGCATAGGGGTGCGATTCACTGCCGACCCATACGGCGCGCAGCCCCTCTGGGTCGATGCCGGAGCGCTCAACCGCGTTGCGTGCTGCCTCGATGGCAATCGTCGCCGTGTCTTCATCCAGGCCGGCGACTGCTTTTTCTTTGATGGGGCCTTTACCCTTGCCTTCCCATACACGGGCAATCTCCGTGCCGGGCAGGCGGTACATGGGGATGTAGGACCCGTATCCGATAATCCCCACAGGCCGCTGGGGCTTCATCACATAATGACCTTCCACGTACTCCTCCTCGTTGAAAAATCGACGTCGCAAGAATGAATGCCCATTAACTCCTGGCTTTGGCCTTGCGGGCATGGAGCGTCATATGACCGCGCTGGATGCCCTCGGTGGCCAGCGCACGGATGGCCGCCAGGTTCTGTGCCAGTCCAACGCTGACTGCGATCTCTGCCAGATTCTGGGCCGTCCGAATCCCCATGACTTTGAGGGCCGCCTGCGCTGTGGGATGAGCTTTTGTGGCTCCGCCGATGATGCCCAGTGCCATCGGCAGCTCCAGTGTTCCCACGAGGTTCCCCCGTCCGTCCCGCCGCCAGGTGCTCAGGCTTGTGTAGCGCCCATTGCGCGCCGCGTAGGCATGGGCGCCTGCTTCGATCGCGCGCCAGTCGTTGCCGGTGGCGAGGACTACCGCATCGATGCCGTTCATGATGCCTTTGTTGTGGGTGGCGGCGCGATACGGATCGGCTGCTGCGAAGGCCCAGGCGTATGCGATCCCCTCGGCCACGGTTGCGCCGCTGAAATCGTCGAAGGCCAGCGTGCTCTCCGGGATGCTGACGCGTGCGCGTGCCAGACGATGGTCGGCCAGGTTGCTCAGAATGCGCAGGAAGACCCGTCCGCCGGTCAGCTCCTCGATGCGTTGGGCTAGCCGCTCGCAGACGGTGTTGATCGCGTTGGCTCCCATCGCGTCGCGCACGTCGTAGAGCAGGTGGATGATCAGCATCGGACCGAGAGGTGTCTCGTCCAGCACCCGCGCTTCCAGACCCCGCGCGCCGCCGCCGAAGCGGATGAGCACCGGATCTACCGTGTCGGCGATGGTGAGCAGTTCATCGCGATGGGCCAGAATATCCACGCGCGCTGCCCACGGATCGGGAAGTTCGACGACCTGAATCTGGCCGATCATTACCGGGGCATCGGTTGCGGCGATGAAGCCGCCCCCCGCACGGGCGAGCCGTGCAGCGAGAGAAGCTCCGGCAATGACGGAAGGCTCCTCGATGACCATCGGGATCAGCATCTCACGGCCGTTGACGATGAAGTTGGTGGCGATTCCCAGGGGTAAGCTGTACAGTCCGACGACATTTTCGATCATGGCATCAGCGCGCAGCAGATCCAACCCGGATGTCCCGGCAAGCGCGGTGCTTTCCTCCTCGGTGAGAGCGGCCTGTTCTGTGATCAACTTCAGGCGCTCTTCCAGCGGGAGTGTGTAGAAACCCGATAGGCGCGATGTATGCTCTTTTGTCATATAAGGCAAAACTCCTCTTTCCTCAACCGTGAATATCATAGCACAACCGCTCTCTCAAAAACTATCAGATATCCCTCAAAGCCTATATTCCTATCAGTCCCCCCCTCACTCCTAATTCCTAACTCCTCATTCTTAATTCTCCTTCCCCCTCGCTTGCTTTCTTCCCTGAATGGGTATATCCTACTTATAATAATTTGCCCTTGCCTGTGTAGAGGAAAATCTTCTTTAGCTGAGGACGTCGCGTGTTACGTGAACTGCATATTCGTGATTTTGCAATTATCGATACACTGCAGCTAACGCTCGAACCGGGTTTTAATATCCTGACCGGTGAGACAGGTGCAGGGAAATCGATCCTCATTGATGCCGTCGCATTGCTGCTAGGCGGGCGTGCCGATGTGACCATGATCCGCTCGGACACAGAACGTGCTGTGGTCGAGGGGATGTTTGCCTTGCGTCCGGAGCAGCAGCAGATGCTTGCTCCCTTGCTGGAGCGCGAAGGGGTGGAATCTGAGAGCGCGGATACCCTGTGGCTGAGCCGTGAGGTGCGTGCCAGTGGACGTTCGGTGGCGCGGGTGAACGGGGCGGTCGTTTCGGTGGCGCTGCTCCGCGAGGTGGCCGAAGCCCTGGTGGATATTCACGGGCAGAGCGAACACTTGAGCCTCTTGCGGGTGCAAGAGCACCTGACGCTGCTGGATCGCTTTGCCGGACTGATGGTGCTGCGCCAGCAGGTTGCCGCGGAGGTGGGGCAGCTCCACGCCGTGCGCCGCGAACTGACCAATCTCCGCAAGGGGGAGCGCGAGCGGATGCAGCGTGTGGATCTGCTGCGCTTCCAGGTGCAGGAGATCTACAGTGCTGCCCTGCGCCCGGATGAGCTTTCGGAATTGGAGGAGGAGCGCGTGCGGCTGGCCAATGCCGAACAGCTTGCCTCTCTGGGCGCGGCGCTGCTGGCGCTGCTGCAGGAGGGTGAGGGAGAGACCCCCGCGGCGCTCGATCTGCTGGGGCAGGCGCAGCGCGAGATGAACACATTGAGCCGGGTGGATACGGCACTGGAGCCTGAAGCGAAAGCGCTTGAGGAGGTGATTTACCAGGTCGAGGATCTGGCGCGGGCCTTGCGCACGTATCGCCAATCGATCGAATTCAGCCCCAAGCGGTTGGCCCAGGTGGAGGAGCGGCTGGGGCTGCTGCGGCAGTTGGAGCGCAAGTACGGCGGGGATATCGCCGGTGTGCTGGCTTATGCCGAGCGCGCCGCCGCCGAGTTGGAGGTGCTGGAACACAGCGATGAGCGCATTGCCGAGCTCGAGGGCCAGGAGGCCGGGCTGCTCGCTACGTGCGCGGCTCTCTGCGAGGAGCTTTCGCGGAAGCGCCGTGACGCCGCTCATCGGCTGGCTGCGGGCGTCGAGGGCGAATTGGAAGACCTGCGGATGCAGGGAACCCGTTTTGCCGTCGCTTTCCATCACCGGGAGGATGCGGGGGGACTGCCGTTAGCGGATCCGCTGCCCCGCGAGGTGTGGGTGGCTTCCGAAGGGGAGTCGGTACAGGATGGTACGCCGGTGGGCCGTGCGGCGTTTGATGTTACCGGTATGGATACCCTTGAGTTCCTGGTTGCTCCGAATGTCGGGGAGGGACTCAAACCCATGGCGCGGATTGCCTCAGGCGGTGAGACCGCGCGATTGATGTTGGCTCTCAAGACGGTGCTCTCGCGTGCCGACTACATCCCCACATTGATCTTTGACGAGATCGACCAGGGGATTGGTGGCCGAGTTGGTGCGGTTGTAGGGGCCAAGCTCTGGCGGCTGACCGTGGATGAGGGCGGGGAAGCTGCCCATCAAGTATTGTGCATCACCCACCTGCCGCAACTGGCGGGCTTCGGTGATGCTCATTATCGCGTGCAGAAGATTGTGACGGCGGGGCGCACGGTGACGGAGGTAGCGCGGCTGCTGCACGAAGAACGTCTGGCGGAGCTGGCGCAGATGCTGGGCACGGAGGGTGGGTCCGCGCTTCAGGGGGCAGGTGAACTCCTGGAGCAGTCTGAGCGGATGAAAACCCATACTGTGGAAGGAGACGGCGTTTCGAGATAGGCTCGCAGGTGCAACGCACTTTCCTAAGTGCGTTGCACCTGAAGATTTTTCGAATAGATCCTGAGTGTAGCGAAGGATCTCATGACGCGTACCTGTTACCAATATCGTATTTGCCGACTTTTAGAAGCAGGCTATAATTGGTTATAGCTATTTAAGTATAGATAGGGTTAGTCTCTTAATTCGTCTTTGGGGGAAAGTACTAGGGCAGTGAGGTGCCCGGTAGCCTTATCAGCTATAGTTCCCGTCTGGGATCAATTGAGGATGGTTGGAAATGGCGCTAAAAGGCAATCTGAAAGATTTTGGAATCACTCAACTGCTAAATCTGATTAACCTGGCTCGCAAGACAGGAACGCTCTATCTGGAAGGATCCCAGGCAGATGCGTATCTGTGCTTCAAGGAAGGAAAATTGATTTACTCGTTCGTGAACCAGGAAGAAGATCGGTTGCCGCTGCTGTTGCAGCAGTCAGGTAAACTGACGGGCAAGCAGGCCGGGGTCATCATGGAGAACATGGCAGGAAAACCCGACCGTGACATCGCGATGATGCTGATCCAGGCCGGTCACATCAATCAACAGGATGTCACGGAGAGTGTCCGCCAGCATGTCTTGAACCAGGTCTATCGCATCTTCTCGTGGGATGACGGGGCCTTTCGGTTTGAGCCCTCGGAGCTTCCTATCCAGGGCAAGCTGACGACCTCCATCGCGCTCGAAAGCGTGATTATGGAAGGGAGCCGGCGGCTCAAGGAGTGGGAGCGGCTTCAGGATGAGATCCCAGATCTGGATGTGGCACTCAAATTTGCCGAGCGTCCTACTACCCCGCTGCGAGATATCAACCTGACGGTTGAGGAATGGCGTGTGATCTCGTTTGTCAATCCTCGAAATACGATCCGCCAGATTGCACAATCCAACAGCATGAGCGAGTTTCAGATCCGCAAGATTGCGTACAGCCTGCTGCAAGCGGGACTGGTAGAAGTGATCCGCCCGCCGCGCGCAGTTCCCACCGTTGCCGCCACGCCAGGCGAAAAGGCGGCCGGTGTACAGGCTGCTGCAACGCAGATGCGGCCCCCGGCCGTGAAGCGCAGCTTGGTCCACAAGCTTATTGATCGGATTCGGGAGTTGTAGCCCATGCAAACGCTAAAGATTGTCGTGACGGGGCCTTTTTCTTCCGGTAAGACTGAGTTTATTCAATCCGTCAGTGAGATCAATGTCGTCTCGACAGAGCGCAAGATCTCCAGTGACGAGGAGCATCGGGTTAAGAGTGCCACGACCGTGGCGATGGATTTTGGACGTATTACCATTGACGATGAACTGATCCTTTACCTCTTCGGAACCCCGGGCCAGCGGCGTTTCGATTTCATGTGGGAGATCCTGTCCGAGGGCATGTTGGGCTTCGTGGACATGGTGGACAGCACCCGCCCGGAAACTTTCAAAGAAGCGCAGCGGATTCTGGATACCTTTCGCAATTACTCTCCGGTGCCTTATATTGTGGCGGCGAATAAACAGGATTTATCCGATGCCTGGCCCCCGGAGGATCTGCACATCGTCCTGAAGATCGATGAGAATATTAAAGTGGTGCCCTGCACTGCAACGGATAAAGAG
>JAVEWB010000099.1:0-7515 GCA_034004765.1 Anaerolineae bacterium | reverse complement strand
TCAGGCGTGGGGGGCAAAGCCGTCCATGTAGGCCTTGATCGTCGGCATGCCGACCAGGCGGGTATAGTAGAAGTTATTGACGATGTTGATCAATTCGGCGCGGGCGGCCTCCGCCTCGGCGGTCAGGACCTTGTAGGCCTCAGGCCGCGCAAGGGCATCGCGCAGTTTGAGCAGATGGCTCACGATTTCGCTCTCCTGTTCCCCCTCCAGCGCTTTGATCACATCCATGATCAGGCGGTCGGCGGCAGCGACCAGTTGTTCCTGCGAGATGGAGGACCCGGCCGAATAGGCATCGTCGATGGTGCGGGTGAGCGACCAAACCTGGTAGAGGATGGTCGCCGGTTCATCGAATAACTCGCGCAGGAACGCCGCTTCTGGGTAGCGGCCCGTCAGGCGGAAGATGTTGTACATGCGCTTGGCAACCTTACCGTAGTTGATATCTTTGGTCAGGTACTTCCGAACCTCGCCCTCCAACTGTCCGACGTAATCATCGAGCGCATCGGCGGACACGTGCTGCGCCAGTTTCGAGAAGATGGGCACCGACCCCGCATCGAGATACACTTCCTGGAAATAGGGATCCATGTAGCCATCCAGCGGGGTGATCGTGCCATCCGGCGCTTCCCAGGTCACATCGAGCATGTTGCTGGCATTCGCCAACCGCCCGCGGATCGGATCGGCCACGACCCAATCGAGCTTGCACCAGCCCGGCTCGGCGCCGGCGGCCTCCCACTCGACCGTGACCGGGGTCCCATCGGGGCGGAACCCTTCGATCTTGCCCGCCTGAATCTGATCCGACGTCCAGGCAATGGGCGACTTGGCCTTGGCGTGATAATCCCCCACGACCATCTCCTCAGGGTAAGAGCCATATTTCATCTCGATGAACTGGTAGGTAGGGCCTTTGAGTGTGCTCAACGCCTTTTCGCGCATGATCTTTCCGAGAATCCGGCAGGCCTCCTCGCGGGTGGGCGCGATGATGTTGACGCGCTCGAAGTAGTCGCAGTCGCCCGGGTAGGATTGGATCTTCGACTGGGCCGCCGATCCGGAGAGCGCCAGCGCCGTTTCGATCTGGCCGGGAACATCCGCGAATTCGACGAGCTTGCCGATCCGCCGGAAGTATTCCAGTTCTTCGGCACTGAAATCGAGCATCGTGACGTTGTGCCCGAAGACCCCGGTGCGCGAGTCCACGACGATCGAATGGTCCTCTTTCAAGGTCGCCATGTTGGTCAGCCACTGCAGGGCATCGGCTTCCTCGATTTCCACGCCCAGGCGACGAGCAGATTCGATGATCTGGGCCAACTCAGCTTCAGGCTTCGTGTTCGGTTCAGACATTCGTACCCTCCGTAATTTTCTATCCGGCTAAGATCGAGAAATCCGGGTCAATGCAAAAGTTCAGTGCTGGATCTTCGTGACAGTTTCAGTATTTCGCTGAAAATCTCAGCCTGGTCTTGCGCGTCGTGCAGCGCGTTGTGAACCAGGTGCTTCTCTTGCAGGAGGAAAGTCGCCATATGTTCCATGGAAGTTTCAGACCAGGGGACATCGGCAAATCCCATATAGTACGCCTTGATATCAAGCGCATTGTGGCCGAAGGGGTTATAGCCCAGATAGCGGTAGAAGTAGTCATTGACGAACATCCAATCGAAGGGGGCATTGAGCGCGACGAAAACCGGTCGCGTGCCCTCGGGGGCCACACGCTTCACCCAATCGGCAAAGGCCTGCAGTGCCTCCTGGGGAGGGGCACCGTGGCGGGCCAACTCCTCCAGCGAGAGTCCGCTGATCGCCATAGCCTCGGGAAGGGAATCAGAGCGATCGGGCTGCAATTCCACATAGAAGGTCGTGGAGACGTCCATGACCAGGCAGGCGCCAATCGAGAGCATGGCGTACTGGGCCGGAATGGGACCGGCCGTTTCGACATCGACACAAATAAGAATTTCGCTCGGCATAGGGGTATTATACTGCGATTTGGGGGCGGACGTCAAACGGCATACGTCAAACGTCAGACAGGAGGGGGAGATGGTGAGGCGGCGGCGTGATCCGTGAAACGTGATGCGTGGCAGCTTCCTCGCAGCCGCGGTATCCTACCGCGCCAAGTCATCAAGGAGAGGGGCGTCGTTCTCACCCCATCACAGGTATGAAAACGGGCGGGGATCCGTTCTGGTCCCGTTCCTACAGGCCGGGGTCGCCGACCATGAATAGCAGGACGGCGACTCACGTGGCAAGAGGTGCTGTCTTTACAGGGCGGGCAATCCGGCGGATTGCCCCACAGAAGCCCGGATCGGGGGTAGGGACATCAAGTTCGAGCTGTCAACAGAGGCTTGACAATCGCGGTTTTTAATTTATAATTATTACAGATTAGATATTATTACTATATAGGACAAATTACGACATGCAAGCAACCGACAGACTCATCCAACAGTTCCACGAGAAGGGCCTTAAAGTGACGCCGCAGCGGCGGGTCATCTTCGAACTCTTAGCCGAGGACAAGAGCCACCCCACTGCGGAGGAGATCTACCGGCGGGTGACCGCCGTGATGCCTGAGGTCTCCCGCACCACTGTGTACAACACGCTGCGAGAATTGACCGAGATCGGGCAACTGAACGAAGTAGAGGAGATCAGCGAGAGCGGCACACGCTACGACACCAATACCAGCGACCACCATCATCTGTTTTGCGTCAACTGCCACGCGCTGATCGACATCAGCCGGGATTTCGAGGGGCTGCAGCTTCCGGAGGAAGAGATGGCTGGCTACCGCATCCTGAAAAGCCAGGTGACGTTCTACGGCTACTGTCCCAAGTGCCAACAACGATAGCGCTACAAGCTCATTTGGAAAGGGGGGAATGTCTATGTAGAGAGGTTCAAGTCTGTGGGATGTTTCAGGTAAATCCAAAGTTCAGTTTTACGAAAGGAGATAGGAACCATGGCTAAGGTTGCAAGAGAAATGGTCGAGCAAGCAGGCATCAATGTCGATGAGCTGTTGGAACTGCTCATCAAGAACGCCGCCGCCGAACTGACCACCTTTTACTATTACACGATTTTGCGGGCGAATCTGATCGGCCTCGAGGGCGAGGGGGTCAAGGAAATTGCAGAGACGGCCCGCATCGAGGATCGCAACCACTTCGAGGCGCTGGTGCCGCGCATCTACGAGTTGGGGGGCAAGCTGCCCGACGACATGAAAGTGTTCCACGACATGTCCGCCTGCCCGCCGGCCAGTTTGCCCAAAGATCCGACGGACGTCAAAGCCATTCTGGCCGTGCTGGCGAAAGCCGAGCGCTGCGCCGTGCGCGGTTACACCGCGATCTGCAATATGACTGCCGGGAAAGATCACCGCACCTATGATCTGGTGCTGGCGATCCTGAACGAGGAGATCGAGCACGAATCGTGGTTCGCCGAATTTTTGGGTGAGGGGCCATCCGGCCACTTTATGCGCCGCGGGGAAACTTCCCCCTTCGTACGCAAATTCCTGGAATAGCCCCCCACCGCTCCGATGAGGGAGGTCCTGCAGCCACAGGGCCTCCCTTACATCTCACCCAATTTTACCGCACCAGGTAGAGGATCGCCACCGTTACCCCGATCGTCACCACGACCCAGCGCAGCATCGTCGGCTTGATGCGGCTGGCGAGCCGACCGCCCAGCGCCCCACCCACGAGCGCGCCCACGGCCATTACCAGCGCCACGGACCACAGCACCTGCCCCGAGAAAACGAAGAAGAGCGCGGCAGCGACGTTGACGCTCAAGGCGATCCCCTGTTTCAGGGCGTTGAGCCGCGTCAGGGAGTCGTCCAGCAGGAGGCCCAGCACCGCCAGCACAATGACGCTCAGACCCGCGCCGAAGTAGCCGCCGTAGACCGCTGCCAGGCCGACCAGGAGCTGCGTCCAGATCTCAGAGGGCCCTACCGTCGTGCCCTCGCCGGCGCGGCGGTTCAGCCAGGCGCGCAGGGGATCCTGGGCTGCCAGCAGTCCCGATGCCAGCAAGATGAGGAAGGGCACAATCGCGCGGAAAAGCTTTTCTCCCGTGTTCAAGAGCAGGATGCCGCCGATGATCCCACCAAGGGCAGCGACGGGGAGCAGCCGCCACAGCCGCTGCTTCTGCCCGCGCAGGTCAGCCGATTGGGCCAGCGTCGCGCCGAAGTACCCCGGGCACAGCGCAACCGTGTTGGTCACGTTAGACGCGATGGCCGGGACGCCCACCGCCGTCAGCATCGGGAAGGTGATGAGGGTGCCGCCTCCGGCAAGCGCGTTCACCGCACCGGCAGCCATCGCAGCCAGACCCACCAGTACGTAGTCGAGACTATCCATCGTGGAACATCCTCTCTGCCTGGGATCGTATTGTGCACACCGGTGTTCATTATACAGGCAATGGAGCACGGGGGAACTCAACAGTCAGCCCAGGGCTAATGGATTTTAAGTAATTAAGCAGGTAATAGGCTGTACCCGTTCGCCCGGCGATAAATCACCGGGCTACAGAGTCGCGCCCCATGAATGGGGCTTTTTGACCCATTTAGCATCCCAAAAGCCCGCTTCAGCGGGCGCGATTGTTGTAGCCCGGGGCTAAAGACCCCGGGCGGCGCAGCGCGAGTATTACCAGATTATTTTCTTAAAGTCCATGAGCAGGCTCGAGGTATCAGACGCCGAATTTATTCAGCGGCGGCACCGGGCGTGCCGTCCAAGAGCGGGCAGGATGCCCGCGATCCCAGGTTACGGCTCACGGACGCAGCGGTAGCTGTGGCGCGGATTGCCGCCGGATTTGCGGGTGGCGTTGACCATGCCGTTATAGGCCACGAAGTAGCCGCGCTCCTCGCTGTAGGAGTCCACCGTCCAGTAATAGATCACAGGATGATCGGTGGCCCACAGCGGCGACTCTTTGTCCGGCCGAACCGTACACGCCGTCTGCTGCGGGATCTCCCCCCCATGCCATTCGCACCCGGCGTTGACACCGTGGCGGCCCAGCGAGCGCACGACTTCATCCCTGGTGGGCATGCGCCAGACGTCCTGCGGCGTCTCCAGCAGCGTCGTGCCGTCGGCGCTCAGGTAACGGCAAAGGTTCGTCGCGGCCATGTCGGCCGCCGTAGCAAAGACGAAATCCTCCCCCTGTCTGCCGTATCCGGGCTTGTCCTCCATCCCCACGGGCGGCACGCCGTAGAGTGCCACGCTCTGCCAGGAGGGATAGCCGCCCCACGGCTGCACCCAGTTCCAGCCCGGCCCCTCCGGTGCCCAGATCAGCGCGACACCGTTGCCCTCGATCAGCCGCGCACCCCGGTCGCCGTCGTCCACGCGGGTCAGGACGATCGGCAGCATGGTCGCCGAGACGCCGACGAAGATCAGCAGGGGCAGGCCGAGCCCCGCCAGATAGCGCCAGTGGCGACGCCACCACAGCAGAGTAAGATCACGCGCCTCCTGTACGGAGCGCCGCTTGAAGATCCCATCCACGAGAAATGCCGCGCCCACCAGCGCGATCGCCAGGCCAATGACCGCAACGTCCCCGCTAAACGTGAAGAGGGCGAAACCGCCGACCAGGATGATCAGAATGCCGCCCACGATCGGCCACCGGAAGGAGATTAGCATGGGGAGCAGCGTCACCGCAATCGGTGCCAGGTAAGGCAGGCGGTGGTACCAGGCTCCCCACCAGCCCTCGTGATACATCTCGCCGGCCCCCCAATAGGTCCAGAAGGCCGTGGCGGCGATCATCAGGCAGGAAGCTATGCCGCCAGGGAGGCGGCGCAACGTGTCAGCGTTCAGCTTCATCCCGCTCCTTGCGATAGAAATTCCGGTCTTTGTAGTGGTAGCTGTCGGTCCTCAACAGGGCCATGATCCGTTCGGGGTCCCGCTTGACCAGGTTCCGGCAGGCCCGATAGGCGATCCAGTAGCTGTTGCCGTCGCCGCTCTCCACCAACTCCTTCACGATCGACAGAATCAGCTCAGGGTTGCGCCGCGCGAGATCGCTCAGGTTGTTGCCCACCGAGGTCCGGGGGTAGGGATGGGGCTCCCGGAAGAGCCGCCGCAGGATCGCGAGCGACTCGTCAGGGTGGGCGTTCAGCCAGCGGTTGGCCG
This sequence comes from Anaerolineae bacterium, assembly GCA_034004765.1. Taxonomy (GTDB): domain Bacteria; phylum Chloroflexota; class Anaerolineae; order B4-G1; family SLSP01; genus JAVEWB01. The sequence goes on along the minus strand of JAVEWB010000099.1, from coordinate 1,471 downwards.
TGACCGGACGCAGCGTCTCGCTGACGAAACGGCGGAGCTTTGGGTGGTCACACTGTGCGGTTTCCGCCAGCCAGGGGGAAACGACCTCCCAGCCAGGCCTGATGAGGACGCGGAAGCTGCCCGCGGCGAACTCCCGCACCACCCAATCCTCCGCATCGGCCACCTGCGCGAAGAAATCGAAGACTGCGGTAGGATGCGTCCTGCCGTAGTCCGCCATCAGGAAGATCGGGACGCCCAGCGCCAGGTCGCCGTCGGGCAGATGGGCATACAAGGTGGCAGCGAGATCGCGGATCTGCTCCGGGCTGCTGCACTCCGCCGCAAGGAGGCCTGCGATCCGTTGGACCACCCAGGTGATGCCGCGGGACTGCCGCTGCGGCGCGGGGATCGCGGCGTAGAGCGCATCCTTCAGCACGCACAGCGCCTCCACGCCTTGCACAAGGCGTCCGTGCATCATCTCCGCGATGATCGCCCGAGCCGACTGTCGTTCTTCCGCTGAAACTTCAGGCTTCACAGGAGCCTCCAACCTCACCCCCCATCCCCCTCTCCAATCCGTGGAGAGGGGGGGGTAAGAGGGTGAGGTCGAAACGCATACATCTCTACAACAAGGCCAGGAACTCCTCCAGGATCTTGTTGAACTTCTCCGGGTGCTCCCAGAACATCATGTGCCCGCCCAGGACGGCGGTCTTGGTGTGCGGGCAGTGCTTGTGGATGAAGGGCTCGGCGGTCTCGGCCCAGTGCTCGGCGATGATCTCCAGCGCGGGCAGCGTCGCATCCACGAGCTGCGCCTCGGCCATGTGGTCGGTGAACATACCCGACGCGAAGAGCAGGCTGGCGATGTAGTACGGCGTGTGCAGCGACTGCTCGACGATCCAGGCCAGCTCCGCGTTGCTGAGTTCGCGCTGGACCATCACCTGCTGAGCGTAGTCGGCCACGAAGTCGCGCTGTCCCTGCGGGGACTGCAAGCAGGCATTGTACGCCCCACCCATCTCATCGAGTGGCCCTTCCACCCAATTGGTGGGGTCCTCGGAGAGCGGCTTGGGGGAGAGATCCACGGAGACGACGGCCTTGAGCGCCGCGGTGCCCTCCTGCTGCACGTAGCCCCACGACTCCAGGCAGCCGAACGACCAGCCGATCAGGACGATGTCCTTGAGGTCGAGCGCCTTGATGAGCTTCGCCAGGTCGGCGGCGTGGGTGGCGTAGTCGTTGCCGTGCGGCGTGACGGTAGAGCGCCCCTGACTGCGGGGATCGAACAAGATGACCCGATGCGTCTTGGAGAAGTGCTCCATCTGGTGGACGAAGACCTCGGTGGTGAAGGTGAAGCCGGGGATGAAGATCAACGGCATGCCGGAGCCGCGGTCCTCGTAATAGAGCTCCACGCCGGGATCGACCTCCAAATAGGTACCGGGCTGATGATACACTGCCATGTGCTGCCTCCTTTCATCGCTGATTACACTGATTTCACAGATGACGC
>JAVEWB010000098.1:0-7540 GCA_034004765.1 Anaerolineae bacterium | reverse complement strand
CTTACCTGGCGCGACGTACCAGGCGAAGTGCAAAAGATGGGATGGGGCAATGGATTCAACCAGCCGACGTATCTGCAGCGCATCTAAAAGATCCACCTGGTGCCACTGGACATCAACTTCATCCAAAAAAGGGGCATCCAACATCGTGGCATGGATCTCATAGCCATGTTCAAGAAGCAAGGGAAGGCACTGTCGCCCTATGAACCCTGTCGCACCCGTGATCAGGACCCGATTCATGCTGTAAAGTCCGGCCAATGCAGATCTTTTTCGGAGATGACGGTAACCTCCAACGGCCATGGCACGCTAAAGGCCAGATCATTCCAACGCACTCCACCCGCAGACTCAGGGTGATGGAATTCCGACATCTGATAGAAGACCTCAGTATTATCCAACAATGTCTGAAAACCATGGGCACAGCCAACAGGGATATAAAGCATCTTGTAATTATCCGCCGTGAGTTCGACTGACATCCACTTCTCGAAAGTAGGGGACTCAGGCCGCAAATCGACTACGACGTCATAAATCGCACCACGAGTGCAGCGAATCAATTTCACTTCGGCATGAGGAAAAGCCTGGTAATGCAACCCGCGCAATGTACCCTTTCGATGGCTGAAGGAAATGTTACACTGAACCAAAGCTGTGTTCAATCCATGGGACCGCATCTCATTTTCACACCAGGCTCTGGCAAAGAATCCCCGCTCATCCTGCAGCTTCTCCGGTTCTATGATCCAAATGTCAGGAAAAGAAGTCCGCGTAAAAATCATGCCATCCTCACTTCAAAAAAATGTTGAGAATCTGGCCCCAGATAGATAGTGTCAAAGGACCGGCAAGCAACAGAGCCGTCAATCAAAAGTTTTCCCTGCTGCCAAAAAATTTCTGTACCACGTGATGGTCTGCTGCAGCCCTGCATCAAGCGTGAAAAGAGGCTCCCAGCCCAACACACGCCGCGCCTTAGCGGCACTCAGATACTGGTTCTGGATCTCGTTCACGGCTTCATTGCGAATATCGGGCTCCAGATCCGATTCCATAAGCGATAGAATCTGATGAACCAGCTCCAAAACGGTGATCTGGAGTTCATTGGAAAAGTTAAAAGCCTCCCCGCGCAGATCAGGCATCTCGGCCAGCTTCTCCACCAGGAGCATATAGGCGGCGGCCCCGTCTTCGACGTAAAAGTAATCCCGCACATAGTGCCCATTCGAACGAATGACGGGCCGTTTTCCACGCAAGACGGAGCGGATCGTACCGGGTACGATGCGGTTCCAATTCAAATCCCCGCCGCCGAAGAAATTTCCACACCGACTGATAACCACAGGGAGGTCATACGTCACCGCATACGTTTGAGCGATCAGATCGGCACACGATTTGCTCACGTCATAAGGATGGCGTCCCTGAAGAGAGGTGGTCTCGTCGTAAGGAAGGATCTTCTGATCCCCATAGGCTTTGTCAGAAGAAGCGACTACAATTTGACGAACCGTGGGGCTGCGCCGACAGGCTTCAAGCAAGCACCAGGTACCCTGAATATTCGTGCTAAACGTCGAGATTGGGTTGCGGTTGGCGATACCGACAATCGTTTGGGCCGCCAGATGGATAACGGTATCGATCTCATATTCACCCAGGACACGCTCCAGTTGTGCCTGATCCCGGACATCGCCACGCACAACCTTGACACGCTCGATCAGGCGAGTAGCAGCAAGCTCGGACTGTGGCACCCAATCGCGCACCAGACAAACGACATCAGCCCCTGCTGCTGCCAGGCGCTTGACAAGCCAACTCCCCACCAAGCCGGTTGCACCCGTGACGAAGACAGGGCGGTCCAGCCAGAAGCTCGCAGACGTGTCCGCTGTCATCCTACTTCCACACTGCCCAAGGGGCGTTCCCACTCTTCCAGAACTCGTTGAGCTGCAGGTACTCGCGATACGTATCCATAGCGTAGAAAAACCCCGTATGGCGGTAAGCCATCAACTGGCCATCCTGCACCAGACGCTCCAGAGGAGCACGCTCCAGAATGCAATCCGGATCTGCACTCAAGTAGTCAAAAATGCCCCGGTTAAAGACAAAAAAGCCGCAACTGGCCCAATTCCCGGTCTGAGGTTTTTCCGCAAAGTTTATAACCTGGCCTTCAGCGTCGAGATCTAGGACTCCGAAACGTGAGACAGGGTGCACCGTGGTCATCGTTGCCAACCGGCCATGCGCCCGATGGAACTCCAAAAGAGCCGCGATGTTTAGATTGCTCAGACCATCCCCGTAAGTGACCATAAAAGTATCGTCACTTACGTATTTCTCCACCCGCTTGATACGCGCGCCCGTCATAGCTTCCAGGCCGGTATCGGCCAACGTAACACGGAAATCCTGCTCATCATGGGCACCGTGATAGGTGATCTCCTGCTTATCCCCCAGACAGAGCGTGAAATCACTGTTCATGGCTTCGTAGTTAAGGAAGTAGTCCTTGATCATATCTCCCTTATACCCCAGGCATAACACGAACTCGCGAAACCCATAATGTGCATAGAGTTTCATGATATGCCAGAGAATAGGGCGGCCTCCCACATCCACCATGGGCTTGGGACGATATTCGGTTTCCTCGCGCATGCGTGTGCCCTGGCCGCCGCAAAGGATGATAACTTTCAAGGTCGTGTCCCTTTTCTACAAGGTAATCCGTTCGGTAGTTGCAAGACGGTCAGCCTACTTCCACAATCTGCCCCGTCTCCCCGGAATGCACCAGCGCCAGCGCCAGGCGCAATGCCGCCAGGCCGTCTTCCCCACTCACCGGCACAGGCTGATCATTGACCACGGCAGTCGCGAAAGCTTCCAGCTCTGCCTTCAATGGCTCATACCGCTGCAAGGGGTAGCGGATCATTCGGCCTTCGCTCACACCCTTCATAACGCTCAGGGTATTCCATCCCTCACCGTTAGCCTGCGCATTCTCGTGGAAGTAGAGATCCTGGTTCAGATCATCCACGCGGAACATGCCCCGCTCCCCCAGAACCGTCATCTCACGCACTTTGACCGGTGTCAGCCAGTTGATCTCCAACATCCCGGCAATGCCGCCGCGGAAGCGCAGCAGTGCCATCACCAGATCCTCGTGGGCCGTATGAAGCCGCTTTTCCGTCTCCGCAAAAACGGAGATAGGTTCATCCCCGGTGACAAAGCGCATCACGTCCAGGTCGTGCGGGGACAGGTCGATCACGACGCCCACATCCTGGATGCGGGTGGGGAAGGGGCCAACCCGGCGGCAAACAATCTGGAAGATACGGCCCAACTCCCCAGCCTCCAGGTGCGCCTTGAGCGCCTGTGTGGCCGGGTTGAAGCGCACGATGTGGCCCACCATGAAGTGGCGGTTGCATGCCTCCGCACAACGAATCAACGCTTCCCCTTCTGCTACACTGGCAGCAATAGGCTTTTCAACCAGGACGTGCGCGCCCGCTTCCATGACCTCTTGGGCAACGGCGGCGTGCAAGCCGGTGGGAACTGCCACCGTAACGATGTCGGGCTTCTCACGCTCCAACATCTCATGGTAATCCGTGTAAGCCGGGACATTGTACAGTGAAGCCACCCGCTTCCCGGTCTCCTCCACAGCATCGGCGATCCCTACGAGCGTCGTCTGCCCCAATTCGGAATAAACGCGCGCGTGATGCCGCCCCATCGATCCCACACCAATAACGGCTGCTTTCAGTGTGCTCATCAGTTACGCTCCCGGAAATGCGTTGACCACGCGGACGATCGTCTCCAAGTCCTTCTGATTCAACGCCGGATGCACCGGCAGAGAAAGGACCTCGGCGGCGGCACGTTCCGCTTCCGGCAACGTAAGATCGTAGCCGAGTTCCTGCATGTAGAAGGTCTGTTGGTGAATAGGAACCGGATAGTAAATCCCCGTGCCGATGCCATTTTTCTGAAGGTACTCCAACATGGCATCCCGCTTGCCATTCTCCACGCGGATCGTGTACTGGTGGAAGACGTGCCGATAGCCTTCGGGAACGGTGGGGGAGATTACGCCGCGCAGGTTCGCAGACAGGTAGCGGGCATTGGCGATGCGGGCGGTGTTAAAGCGCTCGAGCTTTTGAAGCTGCGCCAGGCCAATCGCTGCATGGACGTCGGTCATGCGGAAATTGAAGCCTAACTCATCGTGATAATACCGGCGGCGCATCCCGTGCTGGCGGATCACGCGACAGCGGTCGGCGATCTGCGGGTCATCTGTCGTGATCATGCCCCCCTCGGCAGAGGTCATGTTCTTAGTAGGATAGAGGGAGAAGGTGCCCGTTCCAAAAGATCCCACCCGCTTGCCGTGGTATTCTGCGCCGTGGGCCTGACAGGCATCTTCGATCATAAGCAGCCCGTGCTTCCGCGCAATCTCCATGAGCGGATCCATGTCCGCCGGCAGCCCGAAGAGATGAATGGGCATGATCGCCTTGGTCTTTGGAGTAATCGCTGCCTCGACCTTTGCCGGATCGATATTATAGGTAACAGGGTCGATATCCACAAAGACAGGAGTAGCGCCAGTGAACAGGATGCTGTTGGCCGAAGCGATGAAGGTAAAGGGAGAAGTAATGACCTCGTCTCCCGATCCAATGCCATTCGCCAGGAGCGCCACATGCAGCGCGGTCGTTCCGCTGCTCGTGGCGACCGCGTGACCAACGCCACACATGGCCGCGAAACCCTCCTCGAAAGCCTTGACCCGTGGCCCCTGAGCAAGAATCCCCGAATCCAGAACTTCCAAAACCGCCTGCTTTTCTTCATCACCAATTAAGGGCTTTGCAATCGAGATCATCGTACCTTCCTCCATGTTTCCAGTGGAATATCTGTTATCGCATGACAACGAGAACAGCAAGCGTGGACCTGAATGCCTTCGATCTCCCCCTCCTGAAGGCGTCCGCCACAAGCACAGACAAAACCGATCAACTTTGCAGGGTTGCCCGCCACCAACCCGTGGGGAGGGACATCTTTGGACACCACAGACCCGCCTCCCACCAGCGCCCACTCACCAATCACCACCTTGGGCAGGATGGTGGAATTGGCCCCCAGAGCGGCCCCTCTTTTCACCACAATCCGCCCCAACTCCCAATCATCGGCGGACTTCAGTGAGCCATCGGGATTGATCGCCCGCGGGAGGTTATCGTTGGTGAAACAGACGTGCGGGCCCACGAAAACGCCGTCTTCGATCTCCACACCATGATAGATCGAGACGTAGTTCTGAACTTTGACGTTGTTGCCCAGGTGCACGCCAAAGTCCACGTAGACCCCCCGCCCTAAAATGCAATGCGTCCCGATGTGCACATCCTCACGGATGTGGCAGTAGTGCCAGATTGCCGATCCTTCACCAATATCGGCCTTGTCGGAGACCTCGGCAGTAGGATGGATTCTTACATTCGTCTGCATAGCTACTATCCTTTCCCTGTAGACTCAAGAAAGCCTGGTTCGGGCACACTCTGGATAGGCGAGTAGGGCCGCACTTGAGGGCGGGAAACAGGTAGATGTGTGCGAACTGGCTGCAACTCGTCGGCAAACCATAGGGCCACAACTCAAATTGTACTATATTACGTTTCACTTGCCAACAACCCACGGATGCGGGCAGCGACCATCTCGATAGCGATGGTGTTGAATCCTCCTTGCGGAATGATGACGTCGGCATAGCGCTTGCTGGGCTCGACGAATTCCATGTGCATGGGGCGGACGGTTGTCATATACTGCTCGATCACCGACTCGACGGAGCGGCCTCGCTCCTGCAAATCACGGTTCAGGCGTCGGATGAACCGGATATCGGGATCCGTATCGACATAAAGACGCACGTCAAAGAGGTCTCGCAGCCCAGGCTCGGCAAAAATAAGAATCCCATCCACCAGAATGATGGGAGAAGGCTCGACATGCTGCGTCTCGGTGGTGCGGGTGTAGGTAGTGAAATCGTAAATCGGCATCTCGACGGGCAGATGATCATCACGCAATTGCTTGAGGTGAGCAATCAAGAGATCGGTTTCCAATGAATCAGGGTGGTCGAAGTTGAATTTTTTGCGTTCTTCCGGCGGAAGATGGCTGAGGTCCTTGTAATACGCATCGTGGGGGAGGTAAGCGATGTGTTCTGTGCCTACTTGCTCCAAAATCCGGCGTGCGACTGTTGTCTTACCTGATCCGGTGCCGCCCGCCACGCCAATGATAATCGACCTCATACTATAGCGCCTCCTGTTCAACCGACTTTTCGTATTCCGGGCGGGCGAAGGCATCCCCACGGCGCGCCCTGATCCACCACCCTATCAAACCACTCAGGAACAACAGCAGCCAGCCGGTCGCCGTCAATGGAGCACCGGGATTGTAGACTACACGCATTTGGGGCAAAAGCACGCTTTTCAATTGCAGATTCAGGGTTTCCGTCAAAAGAGAACCATCTCCACGGAGAACCGTTTCCGTAATAAGTTCTCCACTGGCACTGCGGTAAATCTGGATCAGAAGGGGCGAATCGCCAGCGACCCGGTCTTGCTGAAAGCTTGCGCGGAAGATCAGTCCTGCCGAGGGAATTGCAAAATAGGCTTCCGGGTTTTGTGGGTTCAAGACAAGCCTTACTTTTTCCTGAGTGGCCCCTCGTGTAGAAGTGGCCAACGGCACAAGGGCTCCGTCCTCATCATACGCCTTCGCCTCCAACCCAATGTCGGTGTCATCCCGCAGCAGATAATGGCCGTACCCGTAACAAACAAGTCGGCGGTCTCCTTCGACAGGAAGGTACGTCAGCCCCCGCTCGGGCAAATAGAGCGCTTCCCCAGGCCAGGCCGTAACTTCCGACACGGTCCATCCCCACCGCAGTCCCACTACCCATCCGGCTAAAAGCAAAAAAGCCCCAACCCCTACAAGCAGCCGACAGCCACGCTCTGCAGCCGTACGCTCACGCCATGTCGCTGCCAAATGCGCCAAGCGGGCCGAGGTTATCAGTGCCAGAAGCGCCAGCGGAATACGCAGCCACAACGACGTACGGAGCGAAAGCCAGTGCAGCAGTGCCAACGGTGCTACCCAGGAGCCCCATGTCGGGCGGATACTCGCAGTCCAGCGAGAAAAAGCTGCCTCATCAACAGGCGAAACAGGGGATTGAGGCAGCACAAAGGAAAGAAGTAACACCAAAAGCAGGGCGGTCAAAATTTCCAAGAGGGCAGCCGTCCCGATCAGCCATTTCCATACACGCTCTACTGCTTCCCGCCAGTGCATCTTGCCTCACTTACGCAAAAGGCCCCGTCGAGGGCCGGGGCCTTTGAGCCACCCGTCGGAATTGAACCGACAACCTGGCGCTTACGAAGCGTCTGCTCTGCCGATTGAGCTAGGGTGGCTTATCACGATGAGATTATACCCGGAACTTTGGATATCGCAAGTACTGTCTATATTTTATCTCATTTTCGCGCTTCCCAAACCCGAAAGCGTGTGTTTTCCCAGACGACCTCGGAATTCGCGAAGTGTTGCCTGAGCCAGGAACCATACTCGAGAAACGCATTGGACACCAGGTACAACCGCCCGCCAGGACGTAAAACGCGGGCAGCATCGCCGACAAAGAGCTGCGCAACCTCGAAAT
>JAVEWB010000097.1:0-7547 GCA_034004765.1 Anaerolineae bacterium | reverse complement strand
CCTCCAGCGTGGCCTCACCCGAAAAGTAAGGCCGGAACTGAAGATACCCCAACCCGGACAGCGACGGCAGCGACCAATCGTAGCCCACCGCCAGGAGTGCAGCAACCTCATCGCGCAGCCCGGCAGCCAGCATTGCATCCACGCGCGCATCCGCACGCGCGTAAAGCGCCGCCCGATCCAGTGTCAAACCGATCTGCAGGACCCGATACGGCGGGGGAACATGACAACGCTGCTCCGAGAAAGGCCGCCCGGTCTTCAGACAGACCTCCAGCGCGCGGATCACCCGCCGTAGATTGCGCCGATCCACGAACTCTGCCGCGCCGGGATCCAGCTCCATGAGCCGCTCCCAGAGGCGGGCCGGCTCCTCACGCGCTGCCTGCTCCAGCACCGCCCGCAGCTCCGGGTCGGGCGGCACCTCCGGGACCTGCCATCCCTGCAAGAGCGCGCGCACGTACTGTCCCGTGCCGCCCACCAGGAAGGGGAGCCGTCCGCGTGCGGCAATCTCGACAATGGCGGCGTGGGCCAGCCGCAGGAACTGCGCCAATCCCACCGTCTCGTCCGGCTCCGCGATGTCGATGAGGTGGTGCGCCACCCGCGCGCGCTCCTCTGCCGAGGGTTTCGCCGTGCCGATATCCATCCTGCGATAGACCTGGCGGGAATCGGCGGAGACGATCTCCGCCCCCACCTGCTCGCCGAGGGCCACTGCCGCGGCAGTCTTCCCCACGGCTGTGGGGCCGACAATGACGACCAGCGGAATCAAGGGCTGATTAGCTTCCAAGAGATTCTCTTTTCCGAGTATAGTAACAAATTTTAACACGAAATACTGGGTTTGCCGAAGCGCCATTTTGACTCTTGTACCACATCGCGTATACTCACCTCATCCCCAAAACATAGGAGAGAAGGACAATGACGACGCTGTCGCAAGGATTCACCTCGCGTCCGGCAACGCTGGAGGATGCCAAGGCTTTTGTCGATCTCCTCAACACCTGCTCTAGAGAGCTGGTAGGAATGCCGCTCCATGACCTCGACGAGACCATCACCGAATTGCAGGCCCCCAGCTTCAACACTGAGACCGATACACGGCTGGTCTTTGCCTCCGATGGCACACTGGTCGGTGGCGTTCAGATCTGGGATCGTGTCCCCCATGTCCGGATCTACGCAGACGCCTGTGTCCATCCGGAGTATAGAGGGCGAGGGATCGGCAGTGCGCTCTATGAATGGATCGAGGCCCGCGCTCAAAAAGCCATCCCCCAGGCACCGGAAGGAACTCGCGTGACGCTGAACCAGGGAGCGCTCACCCAGGATACCCCTGCTCGCGCTCTGCTGGAGGCCCGGGGCTACCGCCCCATCCGCTACTTCTCCCGCATGGTCATCGAAATGGACGCGCTCCCCCCTACCCCGCTCGTACCGGAGGGAATCATCATCCGCCCTTTCATCCGCGGCCAGGAGGAGCATGCTATGGTTGCAGCAGAACAGGACGCCTTCCGGGATCATTGGGGCTTTGTGGAACGCCCCCTCGAAGAGGAAGTTGAAGAATGGATGCATTGGCTCGAAACCGACCCCAGTGTCGATCCCGCACTGTGGTTCATTGCCGTCGACGGTAAGGAAATTGCAGGAATGGCGATCTGCTTCCCGAAACTGGCCGAGGATCCGGAGATGGCCTACGTGGATACGCTCGGTGTCCGGCGACCCTGGCGCAAGAGAGGGCTGGGGCTGGCGCTGCTTCAGCATGCCTTCGGTGCCTGCTACGAACGCGGCAAACGCAAGGTCGCGCTGGACGTCGACGCGGAGAGCCTGACCGGCGCAACCCGGCTCTACGAGCGCGCCGGGATGCACGTACAGCGCCAGGAAGTGGCTTACGAGAAAGAGCTACGTCCCGGCAAAGACCTCAGCACGCAGTCGGTTGCCGAGTAAAAAAGCTTGACGCTGGAGCGCAGAGAGACAGAAACGCAAAGAGATACAAATAAAGAAAGAGGAGATGAAAGTAAATGACGCTAACTGACGCTTTCACCATTCGCCCGGCAACCGCCGATGATCTGGAGGCAATTCTGGCGCTGCTGAGTCAGGAGAATCTCGATCAGGTCGGGGAGGGCAACGAGGTACGCAACACCTGGGAGTTGGCCGAGGTCGTGGGTGACCTGGAAGCCAATTCCCGCGTCGTGGTCACGCCGGAAGGCGAGGTGATCGCCTGCGGACTGTTCGAGGAGGGCACCCTGCATGTGCGTGTCAACAGCGCGGTCAGCGTCGCACCCACGTATCAGGGGTTAGGCATCGGCACAGCGTTGGCAGAATGGGCCGAAGCCCGCGCACAAGAGCTGATCCCCTACGCTCCGGAGGGCGCTCGCGTCGTACTGCTCCAGGAGCCGCTGAGCAACAACACAGCTGCGGCGGAGCTGCTCAAAGGCCGCGGCTACCGCTGGGCCCGCACCTTCTCACGCATGGTCGTCAAGATGGATAGTCCCCCACCGGCCCCGATCGTCCCCGACGGTCTGACCATCCGCCCCTTCCTGGGCAGTCAGGAGACTCGTGCGCTGGTCGTCGCCTTCCAAGATGCCTTCAGCGACCACTGGGGGCACATCAACCGCGATATCGAGGCCTCCTATCAATGGTGGTGCCGCATCATGGAGGATGACCCTGGCGTCGACACCTCCCTCTGGTTCCTCGCCGTGGAGGGCGATGAGATCGCCGGGATGTCACTCTCCTGCTCCGAGCTGCCGGAGGACCCAGATATGGGTTACGTCTGGCTGCTGGGCGTGCGCCGTCCCTGGCGGAAAAAGGGGCTGGGGTTGGCACTGCTGCACACCACCTTCGGCGCTTTCTACGCGCGCGGGCAGCACAAGGTAAGCCTCAGCGTCGATGCCGAAAGCCTGACGAATGCCAAAGCGCTTTACGAGCGCGGGGGCATGCATGGCATGCGGGAGTACGATTACTACGAGAAGGAACTGCGACCCGGGAAAGAGTTGAGCAGGCAGACGCTGTAAAACGCGAAACGTGAGGCGTGAAGGGGGTCATGCGTCAAACGGCAAACGTCAGGAAGCAAAAAGGAAGAGAGTGCGATGAAGAGAAAACTGAGCATTTATGTAGTGGTGCTGGCATTGATGCTGTTGAGCTGCACAACGTTGACCTCGTTGGGGAAGCGGCCTCGTATCATCCATCATCCCCGCCCCGCTCTGAGTGTGGATATGACGCCGTTCGAGGAGGCTGGCTGCACGGTTAACGAGTACGGCTTTTGGGATTGTCCCGCCGAGAGCCCCATTGCCGCCTTCGGCTGCGATCAAATCGAGACCCCCACCGATTTGCTGGGCGGGTTCGAGCCGGATGACGCGCTTGCGGTCTGCTGGCTCTCCCCCCTCCACCAAGAGGACTACGAGGATGGCATTGCACAGCAGGAGCAGATCGAACAGGAGGGCTACTTCTACAACAGCGGCTGTATGCTGCCGACCTACGCCCGCTATATCGTCGCCCACGATGGCACCTTCACGCTGCTCAGGACCCCCAACGACCTCCGCGAACACTTCGGGCCGGCCTACTCCTACGACGAAGCGCTCAGCTACGCGCTGGCGGTGACCGGCCACGACGCTTACTATGGCTTGAAAGCCGAACCCGGCTACCGCTATCTCACCGACACTCTTGAAGACACCTACGTCCTGGACAGCGAGGAGGACGCCTACATCGTCAACCTCTATCACTACCAGTTCTGCGGCTGCGGCCCCCACACCACCTCGACGGTCAACGTCGTCGTCTCCTATGACGGATCTGTGACCGAACTGAACGGCACAGCCGCCTATGAGGACCCATCCGAGGACGGGCTGTGCGTGGACTAACTCTGCAGGGCTATCGCATTTAGACTTTTTCGCTCTCGTTTCGTCATTCTGACTGAGGCCGCGAGATTTGCCTTTTTATTCAAGGGGTCGGAGATCCTTCGCTTCGCTTTGGGCAAGCTGCTCAGGATGACGGATTGTGGCGATTTCGAGGCCAAATGCGATAGCCCTGCCTGGACGACCCAATCAGAGCCATCTGTGCTACAATGGGTCGCATAAAAGTCATCGTCGAGAAGCAGGTATTCTATGGATGAGAAAACGGATGTGCAAAAGACGGAAAATCAAGCTCAGGCTAATGAGCAAAATACGGATGTCTGGGATCTGCTGACCGAACTCGGAGAGGAGATCGGGAAAGGCTGGCAATCACCTTTGACCAACACGGAACTCATATCAGAGATGCGCCGGTAAAGGAGGCAAAAAATGAAACGCTGGACAGGTATCTTCCTTTTGTTGACCCTGGCGGCCTGCGCGCCATCCCCGACGGCACAGCCGCAGGCCATCACCTCGCCCACCCCCACGGCCGCCGCCGTTCGGGCAACGCCGACCAACATGCCGCTGCCGCCCGAGCCCACACCGGCTGCGGAAGGTACGCCCACCTTGCTGCCTGCACTCCCTCCGGAACCGCAGCGCATCGACTTCCAGGCGGAGGACGGTGAACTCCTCGTGGGGACCTATTACCCGGCAGCGGTCAACCCGGCACCTGTCGTAGTCCTGATGCACTGGGCACCGGGCGACCAGAACGACTGGGTCGCCATCGCTCCCTGGCTGCAAAACCGCGGGCTGACCACCGGCAGCACGGACAAAGGCACGCCCTGGCTCGATCCCTCCTGGTTCCCAGCGCTCCCTGAAGGGCGGTCGTTCGCCGTCTTCACCTTCACCTTTCGCGGCTGCGAAGGCGGCTGCAGCAGCTTCGACCGCGAGGGTTGGCTCCTCGACGCCCGGGCCGCCATGCGCACGGTCCGCGAACTGCCCGGGATCGATCTGGCCCGCATTGCGGCCGTAGGCGCCAGCATCGGTGCGGACGGGGCCGTCGACGCCTGCGAGGAAGGCTGCGTGGGCGCGTTCTCCCTCTCGCCGGGCGGCTACCTGACCATCCCTTACGCCGATGCGGTCGCTACCGTCGATGCGGCAGGTGTCCCTGTCCGCTGTCTCGCCGCCGAGGGGGATGGGGAATCCGCACAGGCCTGCCGCTCCGCCTCAGGGACACAGTATGGGATGGAGATCTACCCCAGCAGCGAGCACGGCATGGCGTTGATCCAACCGACGATCACGCCGGATGTGTTGGAAATGCTGGTGGCGTTTTTGGAGCAGGTGATGGAGTAAGACGTGAAGCGTAAAACGTGATGCGTGAAGAAGGCATACGTCAGGCGTCAAACGTCACGTAGGGGCGGGACTCTGTCCCCGCTCTGAGGTGCTGACCACGAATCGGACACGAATAGGCGGGCAAGATGCCCGCGGTCCCAGTGTCCCCTGCCTGGGAGCACCGCCCTGCAAAGAGGTAAAGATTACACGGGCACCCGTTCCAGCAGGTGGTGGAAATTGCGGTTCAAGTACTCGAAGGTGAGTGGCTCACGCGGCTGGTGGTAAGGTAAATCCAGCGGCACCTCCTCCACCATATCGAAGACCTTGTGCAGGATTGCGGAAGTGCGCGGGAAGCTGAGCAGTGGATCGTGCACCGACATCGCGAAGTAGCAGGGCTGCGGGTAATGCGCAGAGGCTAAAAATTCGTGCGTGTTCAGGATCTCGGTCATCTGCCCGGAAAAGGCCTGGATGGTCGAGTAAGGAATCGTCTGCAAGCGGTGCTGGATCATCTCCACATGCTCCATGTTGCCCACCGTGACCGCCACCTGCGCCCAGAAACGGCTCCCCAGCTTGGATTGCAGCGAGGCGTAGCTCAGCTTCTGCATCCAGGAGTACTGCGCCACCGCCGTTGCCGAGTGCAAGATCACCCGGCTGAACGATGAGACTTGCAGCGCCGAAGAATCCACCAGCGGAGAGAGCAAGATTACCTTATCGATCCGCTCGGAGAGAGACTTCAGAATCGTCAGGGTAACAATCCCACCGAAGGAGACGCCCATCAGCGTGACGTGCTCCAGTCCCAACGCGTCCAGCCAATCCCCAATCACCTGCGCCACTTGCTGACTGCTGTAATGCGGCAGGGGGGTCGATTGGCCATGCCCGGGCAGCTCGAAGAAGAAGACGTGAAACCGCTGTGCCGCAAATTGGATCAGCCCGTACCAATAGCTCAAATCGGACATCGTCGCCGGAACGATGATCAGTGGGGGCCCTTCCCCCACCTCCACGTAATGCAGCTCGCAGAGCGGCAGCGCAATGCGCTTGCCCACGCCGCACTCCGGTGGGATCGGCTCACCGGTAAGCACCGGCACAGGCTTCACACCCAAAGTCATAATCGTTACCCCTATGAAAAAGATTAGGAAAAGCATTGTAGCATAAAACGTGAGGGCGTCATGCGTCAAACGTCATGCGTCATTCGCCATTTGCTTCTTTGCGTCCAGGGGCGATAGATGATAAAATAAATAGGTTCTGATTCATTCTATCGCAGCATCATTGCGGGCAGAGAGGTAAACATGGCGACCAATCGGGAGATCCTGGAGCGTTTTTTCGAGTCCGGAGAGATCAATCTGCAGCGCAGCAAACTCTTCGATATTCCCCCGACCCCCATGCCGGACTCGCTGGATTTCGATCGTGTGGAGGGGATGCTGTTAGGTGTGGCCATCGGCGACGCGCTGGGTGGTCCCAGCGAGGGGCAGACGCCGGCCCGCCGGCAAGCCCACTACGGGGAGATCCGCGACTATCTGCCCACCCCTTACACCAACGGAGCGCCACACGGCTTACCCTCCGATGATACCCAGCTCACCTTCTGGACGATAGAACAGCTCCTGGAGGATCGCGAGCTGATCCCCGACCACATCGCCGCCCGCTTCTGCCGGGGGTGCATCATCGGGATCGGCAGCACCGTCAAGCAGTTCATCCGCCACTACCACACCGGCGTTCCCTGGTACCGCTGCGGGCTGGAATCCGCCGGGAACGGGGCGCTGATGCGCATCACCCCTATCCTCCTCCCCTACCTCCGCAGCCCCTCACCCGATCTGTGGGTGGATACGGCGCTCTTAGCCATGCTGACCCACAACGACCGCGCCTCGACTGCCGCCTGTCTGACCTTCGCCGCTATGCTCTGGGAGCTGCTGCAAAGGGACACTGCACCGGAGCCGCTGTGGTGGATCGACCGCTACGTGAGCCTTGCACGAGAATTAGAAGGCGATACCACCTACGTCGCACGGGGCGGCGGCTATCCCGACTACAAGGCCCCACTCTGGCAGCTCGTCGCCACAAAAGTGCCCGAGGCCTACCGTCAAGGTATTCCCGTCCGAGAGGCCTGCGACATCTGGCTCTCCGGGGCCTACCTTTTCGAGACGGTGCCCAGCATCCTCTACATCTTGATGCACCACGCCAACGATCCGGAGGAAGCACTGGTGCGCGCCGTGAACGATACCAAGGACAACGACACCATCGCCGCCGTGGTTGGCGCCGCCGTCGGCGCGCTGCACGGACGCAAGGGCTTTCCGCAGCGCTGGATCGCTGCGCTCCCCGGCTACACGACGGATCGCGACGAGGGGCGGGTCTATGAGCTGATCGCCCAGGCGAGAGCGGTGTGGTGGGACGATAAGGCGAGTTAGGAGATAGGGATTAGGAGTCAGGAGTGTG
>JAVEWB010000096.1:0-7565 GCA_034004765.1 Anaerolineae bacterium | reverse complement strand
GGCAGGAGAATGAAGCGTCACCAACTCCAGCTCGGAGGGCAAGTAGTGCGACAGTGTAGTCGTGAACATCTCCTGTCCATCATTGCGCAGTCGTAAAACAGCGGTCACCAGGCCGCCCGGCAGCGGTGTCGTGGGTGTCACCTCCCAGGTGCTCGTTCCCAACGGCGAAACCCACCCCAACCCCCGATCTAACGCCTCGGTACGCTCCGCCAGCGGCAGCGCTTCCAGCGGGAAAGCATAGAAGAGCGAACGCCAGGTCTGTGTCGCCTTGCCTCCCTTTCCCAAAGCCACAGGATGCCCCATCTGGCCACGCACTACAATCCGAGCAGCAGCATCAGGCTCGATGACATCACTCCAATCCCTGAAAGGGTATTCCAGCCGGACCGGTCCCCATGTCCCTCCGGCAGGGTGCTCCGTCACGCCGAAAGCATCGGTCACGCCGCGATCGTACTCCCAGCGCGCCACCCCCATCTGACTCGCCAGCGGGCGCTCCTTCTCTCGTATGAAATCCTGTCCTGAAAGCAGAAGCCGCCCCCCCTGGTTCAGATAGAAAAGGAGCTGTGCCTCCTCCCCCTCCGTCACCGGCTCGTACCAGTCGTAGCCGGTAAACCAGAGCAGCAGCGGGTAGCGCAGCAGGGTAGACGTTAGAACGGTTCCGCCGTTCACCGTATCTTCGGCCGCCCCGGTTTCCCAAACGTCGTAAGGCATATTTAGCGCTTGCAGCGCGGCCTCGTAATGCGGCCCCACGGAGTACCAGCGATCGTCATCCACCAGCAGCAGCGGCGCCGGCGACTTGGTATGCAGCCTGGCGCGGAGAGGCTGAGCAACCAGAGAAGAATGCACGGTCAAGGTCAGGAAATCGCTTTCATCCCACGATGCCGTAAGCGGGACCGTCACACGCACGGTGAAAGTCTGAGAAGTGCAGGGAGCCAGCGTTGCACTCGCAGGTGTCACGGTGGAGGGCCAGCGATTACCGGAGAGCGATACGTGGATTGCATCCGCCCCCCCAGCGGAGCCGATATGACGCACGCGCACCACGTGCGTCACCACCTCGCCCGGAGCACCGATATGCGGTTCGGCGGCATAGGTCACCGTCAATCCGGCCGACGCGGACGGCTGCATCAGCCAATCCAGGGAGCGTGCCAGCACTTCCCGGCGCGCTGAGGCCTCCGCAATGGCCTCGTAGCCGAAGGAGAAGAAAAGAGC
Organism: Anaerolineae bacterium; assembly: GCA_034004765.1. Taxonomy (GTDB): domain Bacteria; phylum Chloroflexota; class Anaerolineae; order B4-G1; family SLSP01; genus JAVEWB01. The sequence continues at coordinate 6,359 of JAVEWB010000096.1, read as the reverse complement.
GCGATAGGGGGTGCAGATATAACTGCCCAAACCACCCCCCTGCCCACCCTGGTACTGCCAGAACTGCACCGCCTTATCCGTGTCATTGACCGCAATTTCGTCCGGCTGGATCTGGTTATCGGCCCCGTCCCCGCCCTCAATCGTCAACGTGATTCCTGTAAAGGGCCCCTGGCCGGTCAAAACCCGGGAAGCAGCGTTGTCCTTCACGTACGCAACTGCCAGTTGGCTCACCAGGTACTCTTGAGGAAAGACATAAAGGTTCTGGCCGGTATCGAAGTAGCCCACATCCTGCCCGCTGAGCAGCATCCGCCCTCCGCCCGCAAGGTACTGCGCCAGGAGTGTTCCAGCACCCACAATGCCGGGGGACGCTTCAGGAGAAGACCACAGAACCACATCGTAATCCAGGTCCAAGGTCTGGCTGGTCACCGGGATAGAACGAATGGCTGTCTCGGCATACACATATCCCAAGTCATCCAGTGCCGCGCGCCAGTACGGCGCGGTTCCCGCATAGTACCAGGCTCCTTCATCCACCAGAAGCAGCGTGGGGGCCGGCTCCAGGGCGAAGTTCCGCTGGGTCGTTCCCCCCGATGGAATCGTGACGGCTGCCCGGGCCACACGATACCCGTTACCCCGCACTTCGAGTGTATAAGAGCCCGTGGGAAGTGACAGCGCATAGCGCCCCGTGCCATCAACGGCCGTGGAGACGGGTGTGCCCACAGGCAGCACCGTCACCCCCTGGGTAACGGGGATCGTACCCGGCGAAATCGTAATCTGTCCTCGCACCATACCCGTAGGGAGTGCAGTCAGTGAAAAATCGATGACCTGAGCCGTATCGGTCATGACCGGGACCATTGCCCGCGTCTGAGGCGTATATCCAAAAGCCTCTGCGGTGAGATCATAGAGTCCCGGCGTCAGGGAAAGATAGTAGATGCCCTTTGCATCGGTGGTGGCTGCTGCAGGGTTTCCCATCTCACCATGCGGAACGGCCCCCACACTCCCGCCGACAATAGCTCCACCACTCGATCGTCTGACCGTGCCGCTCACCACCGCCGGATGCGCCACAGCGATCGCCGCCGCATAGGCATCGATACGCCCCCAGCCGCTCGCATTGTTCGGGATCGTCGTGCTCAGCGGGATGGCCGTCGCGGTGAGCACCTGTGCCATCGCCGAGATGGTGATCGTAGAGCTGATCCCGCGCAGCAAAGCCGCGACACCCCCTACATGCGGGGTCGCCATAGAGGTTCCACTCAAAAAACCGTAGGTCCCGCCGGGCAGCGTCGAAAGAACCCCCACACCGGGGGCCACAACGTAAGGCTTTATCTCTCCCCAAGGGGAAGGGCCGCGGCTCGAAGAGGAGGCGACCGCCTCATAAGGATCGCTGGCCCCCACCGCAAACACACCGGGGAGACTCGCAGGAGAGCGCAGCGTACCCTCGCTCGGTCCTTCATTTCCCGCCGCAAACACCGGGAAGATGCCCGCCGCACGAAGTGCCGCGACATCGGCCTGAAAGGTCGTGCTCGAGCCATTGGTTGCCCCCCAGGAGCAGACAACCACATCGGGAGCCAGAGCCGGGTCCCCTTCAGGGGCCAGGAGCCATTGAAACCCGGCATGGATATTGGAGTCGTATCCCAGCCCGTTGCTGTCCAAGACCTTCACCCCTATCCAACGCGCCCCCGGGGCCACCCCTATGCCATTGTTGCCCACAGCGCTTCCGATCGTATGCGTGCCGTGGCCGTCATCATCGTAGGGATAGAGTCCCCCACTGACCGCATCGAACCAGGAGCCGTCATGCAGCGCCAGGCCGTTCCCCAAATTGCCGCGATAGATCGCGTGCAGGTCCGGGTGCTGCCAGTCCACACCGGTATCGACGCCCGCCACCACCGCCCCCGTACCGGAGATCGCCAGCGTCTCCCAGACCTCTGCTGCACGGATGCGCTGAATCCCCCAAGGAAGCTCAGACGATCGAGAAACCAGTGGCTGCGATACAGCAAGTTCGTCCGGCATGAGGTACTGCTGATAGTGATCCAAACGCAGTTCGGCCACGGCAGGGGAAGCTACAAGTTTCCGAATCAGCGCCGGACGCGCCGTCAGCGCCATGCCATTAATGATCCAGAGATCACGTTCCTCCAAGAGCTCACCCTGGGCCCGCGCCGTGTCTAAAAGTCCGTCGAGGGACAGTCGGGAGGCCTGCAACTGCGCCTGTAAGCCATCAGCCAGAAGGCGGCGCGCTGTCGCACGGTCTTCGCTTGCCGCAGCCTGCGCCAGCACCGGTGCAGCATGATCGGGCACGCGCAGGTGCACGACCACGCGCAGCGGTGAGTCCTCCTCTGCCGCCAGTGCCCGCAAGACCTCCGGCTCCACCTGCGGCCCGGGCTCTGTCGGAGATTCAGAAAACCAGGCCGGCAATAGTGCCGGACTAAATGCCATTGCAGCTTGGGAACGATCGGCGGGCGCTAAAGCAAGCCCGCCGCAGAGGAACAACACAGCACAGACCAGACGTCCAATTTTCTGGCTCATCCACGCACCTCTTTTTACATGTCTCAAAAGTCCTCGATCACGAGGGACCCCACAATATGCACCTGAATTTTACCTTTGCTTGCGAGAAAAGACAGTCGAACTTTTTGCCATCCCGGCGACAGATGCGCTTCTATAGAAACCTCCCTGGACTTTCCACCCACTTTCGCTATAATTTCACTTAACTTTGTTCAGGAGGCAATCATGGCGCTGACCATCGATGAACAACTCGCCATTCTCATGCGAGGTGTCGAATATGGAGACGAGCAAATCTACGAACACATGAAGCAGGAGCTGGGAGAGCGGCTCGCGCTTTCAGCCCGCACGGGCACCCCTCTCCGTGTCTACTGCGGCTACGACCCGACTTCACCCGATCTCCATCTGGGACACACCGTAACGATGCGCAAACTGCGCCAGTTTCAAGACCTCGGGCATCAGGCGATTTTCTTGATCGGGACCTACACGGCCCTTATCGGGGATCCCTCCGACAAAGACAAAGCCCGCCCCCGGCCCGACAAAGAGAAAGTCCTCCAAAACGCGCGCACCTATACGGAACAGGCCTTCAGAATCCTGGACCCGGAGCGCACGGAGGTCCGCTATAACGGAGACTGGCTGAGTCAGCTTAGCTTCGAGAACATCATCGAACTAGGTTCCAATTTCACAGTCCAGCAGTTCCTGGCCCGTGACAACTTCACCCTACGGTACAACCGAGGCGACCCCATCTGGCTGCACGAGTTCTTCTACTCCCTGATGCAGGGATATGACGCCGTGGCGCTGCAAGCAGACGTGCAGTTAGGGGCCACCGAGCAGCTCTTCAACCTCATGGCCGGGCGCAAGCTCCAGGAAGCAGCAGGACAGCGTCCGCAAATCGCCATCACGCTCCCCATCCTCGTGGGCACCGACGGACACATTCGCATGTCCAAGAGCATCGGCAACTATATCGGCATCAGCGAACCGCCCGAAGTGATCTACGGCAAGACGATGAGCATTCCCGATGAGGCCATGATCAACTATTGCAATCTGGTCACCCGCTGGTCGCCGCAGCAAATCGCAGAGATTGACCGCGACCTCAAGGCGGGGAAGCTGCATCCTATGGATGCGAAGAAGCAGCTCGCCTGGGAAATCGTGGACATCTTCTACGGTGCAGACGCCGCCGAAGCGGCCGCCGCCCACTTCGAGCGCGTCCATCAACAGCGCGAACTGCCTGAGGATATGCCGACGTTCGAACTGCACGCCCCCATGACCATCACAGATCTCCTCTATGCGGCCCAAATGGCGCCCAGCAAAAGCCAGGCGCGGCGACTGGTCCAGCAAGGTGGAATACAACTGGATGGTATCGGTGTGGAGAACATCGATGCTGTCGTCGAGGTAAAAGAGCAAATCCTGCAAGTAGGAAAACGACGCTTCTTGAAGATTCAGCCGGAGACCGATTGAACAAAGAACAATTAAAGTATTAGGATTAGCCTGATCCCCTGCAAAGTTATTGACATCCAAAAGGATTATGCTACACTGAAAGAATAAGGAACTCAGGAGGTGCCAGATGATCGAAGAAGAACAAGATGTCGCCCACTCTGAGGTACTGGAACAGGAGACGATGACTGTGACGAATGTGGATAAGGACAAAAAACGGGTTGTCGTCTGCATTGAAGACGAGCCAGAGATGATCGACCTGATTCGATTGATCTTGGGGCGCGAAAATTTCGAACTGGTCGGAGCTGTGGGCGGCGAAGAAGGTCTGGCGACCGTCCGTCGGCTTGAACCCGATCTGGTGCTTCTCGACCTGATGATGCCGGATATGGATGGCTGGGAGGTCTACCAGCAGATGAAATCCGATCCGAAGCTCAAGGATATCCCTGTCATTGTCGTGACTGCCAAAGCACAGAGCATCGATAAAGTGCTCGGCCTGCACATCGCTAAAGTCGACGATTACATCACGAAGCCGTTTGGCCCTCAGGAATTGACCGTTAGCGTCCATAAGATTCTGGGGCTGAACAAGTAGGCGTCAGCAACCACAGCATTCCTGCCGGCGGCGAATGACAGAAGGGTAAAGTCCGAGATAGCACACTCTTTACGTCGGTCCGCAGATTGACCCGACCGATTTTCTGGTTAAAGAGGTGGCGATAGCGCGGGATCATGATCCGGCGCATCGCCACCTTGCTTTATAAGCCATGCCCATACTTCTAAGGAGGTCATCATGAGTCTTGAGCTTAAGACAGTCCGCATCGAAAAGCCGGAGCCCATCAACTTCATCCTGGGGCAGTCCCATTTCATCAAGACGGTTGAAGATCTGCATGAGATCCTGGTCACCGCCGTACCCGGAATAAAATTCGGGCTGGCCTTCTGTGAAGCCTCAGGAGCCGCCCTGGTGCGTTGGTCCGGCACCGACGACGCCATGATTGCGCTGGCGCAGCAAAATGCGCTGGCATTGGGGGCCGGCCACAGTTTCATCATCTTCTTGGGCGAGGGATTCTACCCCGTCAACGTCCTCAATGGACTCAAAATGGCTCCGGAAGTGACGCACATCTTCTGCGCGACCGCCAATGCCGTCGAAGTGATCCTGGCAGAGACGGAGCAAGGGCGCGGCATCTTAGGAGTCATCGACGGCGTGAGCCCCAAAGGCGTCGAGGATGATGAAGGGATCGCCTGGCGCAAAAGCTTCCTGCGGATGATCGGCTATAAGCTCTGAACGGCACACAGCTATGGACTGGCTAGGGGTCACGAAGCGCGATCCGGTGCCCTGGCTGCTGGATCCCGCAAACCCATCCGCGCGCCTGCTCACGCTGCGGCACATCTTTCACCGCCCTGAGGCGGAGCTGGAGCAGGAACGGCAGGCTGTGCTCGCCTGGGATCCCATCTGCGCTTTGATCAAACGGGCAGCTCCTCAAGGGCTGTGGGGACGGGCGGACAACCCCTACTTCGGGGGGCCGCTGGGGACCTTCGGCACGCTGTCGACCCTGGCACAGTTGGGAGTGCCCCGCTTTCCACTGGCCGAAGCGGCTTGCGAGAACCTGCTGGGGCAGGGACGTCTGGACGATGGACGCTTCGCACCCCGTGAGGAAGGTCCTCTCACCTGGCTGTGTTACACCGGGATGACACTGCAAGTGCTGCGCCATTTCGGCTTTGGAGAGGATTTGCGGACGCGCAGCTCCAGCCAGGCCCTGGCACACATCGTGCTCCATGAGCCGCAACTGCTGACCTGCAAGATTGCGGGCGGCATGTGCATGAGCGGCACGCTCAAAGCGCTGGTCGGGCTGCTGAGCACACCCATCGAACAGCGCACTACCGAAGAAACAGCCGCTGTCGGCACGCTGACCGAACAGATACTAGCTTATCCCTTCGATTTCACCGCCCGCGAGCGGGGGTGGCTGCAGCTCCACTTCCCGCGCTACTACGAATCCGATCTCGTGGAACTGTGCCGCGTGCTGGTCAGCGCGGTGAGCCTCGACCTCCCGCAAGCCTCGTCCCTGCTCCAACACCTGATTGCGCTGCAGACAGAAGAAGGGCGCTGGATCAAGTCAGGGAATGCGCCGGGGAACATCCAGGTCGAAGGCAAGGGAAAGCCCAGCCGCTGGCTTACGTTCGAAGCCATCCATACTTTGATGCAGGTCTACGGAGGCAACGCCTATGCAAGCTGAAGAACAACGCGGCGGCGGAGCCCCGCGATACAGCATCATCCCCCGCACGCTGGTCTTCCTGACGCGGGACAATGATGTGCTTTTGCTTCAAGGCGCACCGACCAAACGGCTGTGGGCCGGAAAATACAACGGAGTAGGGGGACACATCGAACCCGGAGAGACCCCTTATCAGGCGGCTGTGCGGGAAACTCGCGAGGAGGCCGGGCTGGA
>JAVEWB010000095.1:0-7576 GCA_034004765.1 Anaerolineae bacterium | reverse complement strand
CCTCCCACCGGCAGAACACGGACCGCGAGGATCCTTCCGCAACTGGGTACCTCCCTGAGGGCCTGCCCAAGGAATTCACCGCCACGCTGGGTACTGTTTCTCCCGGACAGGCGAGCATGCTGCAGAGTCTGGCCGAGTCGCTGTTCACCGCAGGGACGGTCGGTGGCGATGCTGCGGTCTCAGCGACGGTCGATAACCAGACGGTCTTCCTTACGTTGACGATCGAGCAGTCGGAGTTCAAGGTCTACCTGCCTCTTGCGGTGAACAACTACGTTGCCGCGTCGGACCTGGTGGTCAAATCGGTATCGGTTGTCGCCGGGGATATCCAGGTTGTGATCGAGAACCAGGGGAGTGCAGCGGTGGACTCTGATTTCTGGGTCGACCTCTACGTGAATCCGGATTCGATTCCGACGGCTGCTAACCAGACCTGGCAGAAGGTTGGCCTGCAGGGAGCGGCCTGGGGAGTCACAAAATCGTTGGCTGCAGGAGAGAGCATTACGCTGACTACAAATGACCTGTACTACGAGCCCTCCGAAAGCAATTTGGTCGGAGGCATCCCGGCAGGTGCGAAGCTTTATGCCCAAGTGGATTCCGCAAATGTAGAAACGACCTATGGTGGTGTGCTGGAGCTTCACGAAATCCTAAATGGCGTATATAATAACATAGTGGGACCGGTGAGTGCCGCCAGTGGTTTCAGCGGGGTCCATGAAGAGACAAAAATCTCGCGCAAGACGGCTGCAGCTTTACCGGCGAGACCTTAACTGTTGTGTCTTTGAGGGCAGGCGCTGTTCAGCGTCTGCCCTGCCCATTTTTTCGATCAAGACTCAAAGGAGGCTAATATGGGACTTAAAAACCGAACATTAGGGGTGTTTTGTGTCGTTGGGATCATGTTGATAGGGTTGGTGCTGCCCGTCCTGGCCGGAGCCACAGCGCTGCCGCTGCCGCCCCGCCCGACCGAGGAGCCGCCTGTTGTTGTCGTTAGTGAGAAGGGACCTTCACCTACACGGATTACGCTCTCCCTCGATCTCACGTCTGAAGCAGTGGGGAAGGGTGTCGATCCCCGGGCGCTGTGGACGGTGGTGCAGTGGCAGGACGCTTTGGGAGACTGGCATGATGTCGAGGGTTGGGTTGGCCCGCTGGACACCATCGACGCAACGCACAGAGAGAAGAGCTGGGGGGTTGTGCGCCGGAATCTTGGGGAGAGCCCCTTCCGTTGGCTGGTGTATACGAAGCAGGGGGGCACGCTGGTTGCGGCCACGGCGACCTTTGCTCTGCCTGCTTCTTCTGGAAAGACGTTGACCGTTCAAGCGGTGCCCGTGGCCAAGTGATCCAAACTGTATCCTAGCTCACTATAGACCTCTCAGCTTCTGGCAGGAGAGGACTAGGGGCTTGGGGTCGCGGCTTTGCCGCGACCCCATGTCCTTTATCATTTCTTTTCGGCGAAGGATTGCCGATCTCCCCATTTTGCCTACAATAAATGAAATGCAGTTGCCATTCTGGATGATCTAGCGAAAGGGGTATACTCATGGACTATGTACATTTGGGCCGCACCGGGCTGAGGGTCAGCCGCCTGTGTTTGGGCACGATGAACTTTGGGCCGGAGACCACGGAAGCAGACAGCTTCACGATCATGGATCGCGCGCTGGAGCTGGGATTCAACTTCTTCGACACGGCCAACGTCTACGGCTGGAAGCTGGGCGAGGGCGTGACTGAGCAGATCGTCGGCCGCTGGCTGGCTCAGGGCGGGGGGCGGCGCGAGCGGATCGTGTTGGCCACGAAGGTCTACGCTGAGATGGGGAAGGGCCCCAATGACCGGCGGCTGTCGGCCTATCACATCCGGCGGGCCTGTGAGGAGAGTTTGCGCCGCATGCAGACTGACCACATCGACCTCTACCAGATGCACCACATCGACCGGCAGACGCCCTGGGAGGAGGTCTGGCAGGCGATGGAGCAGTTGGTGCGTGAGGGCAAGGTGATCTACGTGGGCAGCAGCAACTTTGCCGGCTGGCACATCGCCCAGGCGCAGGGGGAGGCCGCCAAACGCAACTTCATGGGGTTGGTCGCGGAGCAGAGCCTTTACAACCTCAATGCGCGGATGATCGAGCTGGAGGTGATCCCGGCCTGTCAGGAGTACGGCCTGGGACTGATCCCCTGGAGCCCGCTGGCCGGCGGGCTATTGGGGGGCATCCTGAAGAAGATCACCGAGGGACGCCGCGCTTCTGATAATACGCAAAAGGCGCTGGAAGCGAACCGCGCGAAGATCGAGGCCTACGAGGCCTTCTGTGCGGAGTTGGGGGAGGAGCCTGCGGACGTCGCGCTGGCCTGGCTGCTGCATAATCCCGCGGTCACCGCGCCGATCATCGGGCCGCGGACGCTGGCGCAGCTCGAGGGCAGCCTGCGGGCACTGGAGCTGCCGTTGGACGAGGCGGCACTGGCGCAGCTCGACGCGATCTTCCCTGGTCCCGGAGGCCCGGCCCCTGAGGCCTACGCCTGGTAAGTTACCGGAGGATGCGCTTATGTTGATCGTGCAAGTCTTTGTCCACGTCAGGCCGGAGTGTGTGGAGGCCTTCTGCGCAGCCACGGTGGAGAATGCGCGCAACAGCGTCCGGGAGCCGGGCATCGCGCGCTTCGACGTGATCCAGCAGCAGGACGACCCCACGCGGTTCGTGCTGGTCGAGGTCTACCGCACGCCGGAGGCCCCGGCACAGCACAAGGAGACCGCGCACTACCAGGTGTGGCGGGACGCGGTCGCCGAGATGATGGCCGAGCCGCGCAGCAGCATCAAGTACGAGCCCGTCTTCCCTGACGATACCGGTTGGTAGAGGTGCAACGCACTTTCCGAAGTGCGTTGCACCTTAGGGATACAGGAGGTCAGCGGTGCGTTTCGAGTTCGCGACGGCGACACGGATTATCTTTGGCCCCGGCAGGGTGAGCGAAGTTGGCGCGTTAGCTGCCGGGATGGGGCGCCACGCCCTGGTCGTCACCGGCAGGGCGGTGGTGCGGGCGGAGCCGCTCCTCGACTCCCTCCACGAGCAGGGCATTACCACGACGCTCTTCTCCGTCGCGGGCGAGCCGTCCACGGAGAGCGTCCGCGAGGGAACCGCGCTGGCCCGTGGCGCGGGCTGCGACCTGGTGATCGGCTTCGGCGGGGGGAGCCCGCTGGATGCCGGGAAGGCGATTGCGGCGCTGCTGACCAACGGCGGCGATCCGCTGGACTACCTGGAGGTGATCGGCAACGGGCGCGCGCTCACGCAGCCGCCGGTGCCCTTCATCGCTATCCCGACGACGGCCGGAACGGGAACGGAGGTGACCCGCAATGCGGTGCTGGCCTCGCCGGAGCACCACGTCAAGGTGAGTTTGCGCAGCCCGCTGATGCTGCCGCGTCTGGCGGTGGTCGATCCGGAACTCACCTACAGCCTGCCGCCGGAGATCACGGCCAGCACCGGGCTGGATGCGCTCACGCAGGTGCTGGAGCCTTACGTCTCACCGGCGGCGACTCCTATCACCGACGCGCTGTGCCGCGAGGGGCTGGCACGGGCGGCGCGCTCGCTGCGCCGTGCTTACCACGCTGGCGGGGACACCGTCGCGCGTGAGGATGTGGCGGTGGTGAGCCTCTTCGGTGGGCTGGCGCTGGCCAATGCCGGGCTGGGAGCGGTCCACGGCTTTGCCGGACCCCTCGGCGGCATGGTCGCTGCACCGCATGGGGCGCTTTGCGGGCGGCTGCTTCCGTATGTGATGGCGGCCAATATCCGTGCGCTGCGGTCCCGCGATCCGGAGAGTCCGGCGCTGCGCCGTTATGCCGGGATCGCAGCGATCCTCACGGGCCATCTCGATGCTGCTGCCGAGGAGGGCGCGGCCTGGGTGGGGGCGCTCTGCGAGGAGCTGGCCGTTCCCGGCCTGGCGACGTATGGCATTGTGACCTCCGATTTCCCAGAGATTGTCGAAAAGGCGCGCCATGCCAGCAGCATGAAGGGGAACCCGATTGTGCTGACCTCTGAGGAGTTGTTGGAGATTCTCGCCTCTGTGCTATAAATGCAGCGGCGCTGTATGACTTCGGGTGTGTAAATCTCACCGCCCCCGTCTCGGAGGCGGTGAGATTTAATGACGGATGGTTTCATTATGGCACGTCTTGAAAAACTTTAGGGGGTTGGGACGCAGCGGAGCCGCATCTAACCCCCCTTTTTCCTTCGGAGAGGGTGAGAAAGGGAACACAATGAAGAAATCATGGATGCTTATGGTCGGCTTGATGCTGGTGATCGTGTTGGTAGGATGTGCGCCCGCCGATGAGCTGCCGGCTCCCATCGTGGGCGGCAGCGTCTCCGGCAGCCTGGATAAGCAGGAAGCAAGGGAACAGCTCCCCTTCGAGGTGCCGGTTGCGCAGCCCGGCGATCCGGTGGGCATCGACTTCCGCGGGGTGCTGGTCAAAGGGACCTTACAGGTTCGCATGGTCGACGCTGCGGGGATGCCGGTTTACGAAGAGACGTTCGAGACCCCCGGCCCGTTCAGGATGAACACCGTGGTCACGCCGCCGGAGGCCGGGACGTACCGCCTCGGGATGGCGTGGGACGGCCCGGTGCAGGCCACGAGCTACGCCCTGGTGTGGAAGCCCGGCGCGGTCGAGATCCCTAAGGTCCCGCCGTCGGCGCTTTTAGCCGGGGCAGGCATGGTCCTGGTGGCCCTCGGTTTCGTGCTCTACGCCGCGACGCATAAGCTCGGCTGGAGCTACCTGGGGTGGGGCGCGCTGGCGTGGGTCGTGACCGTGGCGCTCAAGTTCGCCTGGGCTGTGCCGGTCAACCCGGTGCTCTACGATGCACTCCTGGGCGCGCTGCCGGAGCCTGTGGCCATGCCGATCTTTTACGTCTACGTCGGTGCGCTGACCGGCATCTTCGAGGTGGGGCTCACCTGGCTGGTGCTGCGGCACACGAAGTTGGGCCGCGCTGTGTGGGAGAAAGCGCTGGCGTTTGGCATCGGCTTTGGCGCGGTGGAGGCCTTCTTATTGGGCCTCGCCTCCCTGGCCGGCGTGATCACGGCGATGGCGATCCCCGATCAACTGCCGCTCTCCACGCTGGAGCAGATTGCTGCGGCAGGCAACGTCCTGATGGGGCTTGCGCCCATCGCCGAACGCTTCTTCACCTGCCTGGTTCACATCCTCTCAAACTTGCTGCTCTTCTACGGCGTGGCCAGCCGGCAGTCGAAGTGGTTCTGGGCGGCCTTTGCCTACAAGACGCTGATCGATGCGGTCGCTGCCTTTGCACAGTTCTGGGGTGTCGATGTGCTGTGGCACCTGTGGCTGATCGAGGCGGTCGTGGTCATCTGGGGGCTGATCGGCTGGTGGGGCATCCGCCGCCTGCGTGAACGCTACCCGGCGGCAGAAGCAGAGTAGCCGCGCTTTCCAAAGCGTGCCACCCCGGGATGCTGACCACGAAGCCTTTGTAGGACAATCCGGCGGATTGTCCAGATGGGCCGACCACGAATGGAACACGAAACCACGAATGATCTCAAGACAGGGCTATGTTGTAGGGGCGGGTCTCTGTCCCCGCCCTGAAGTGCCCGTCACGGACAGGACACTACCCGGTGGCAGACGCAATGTAGCCGCGCTCTCCAAAGTGCGCCACCCCGGCCGCCGACCACGAATGGGACACGAATACACGAATGACTTCAAGATGGCGCTATGCTTTATGCGTGCGTTGCTGTAGGGGCAAGCCCGGAACGGATCCTTGTCCTGAAATGTGAGCCACGGACGCGGTAGGATACCGTGGCTACGGCTGCCGACCACGAAGCCTTTGTAGGACAATCCGCCGGATTGTCCAAACGGGCCGGCCACGGCTATTGTGAGAGGCGAAAGATCTCGCGCCGAGCCGCAGAGCCGCAGGGACGCTGAGAACCCCAAGCCTCTCTGCGGCTCTGCGCCTTTGCGTTGAAAATGACTCCTTTCGCGCTTCATCATTCGAGGCTAACGATCAGGTAATAATCAAAATTGGGTGTGATTTTTGTCCGAAGCTGTGCTACAATGAAACAGATTGCCATGGCATTGCTTTAGGTGCAACGCACTTTCCGAAGTGCGTTGCACCTGATGGGACGGAGGGAGCTACACGGCGGTGGTGACGGCCACGGATGGATTGAGTCTGCTTACAGCGACGAGCCGCGTGACGATTACGGCGGCGCTCACCGATTCGACGCGGAGCATCGCCTACACCTACGACCCCTTAGGTCGTCTGGTAGCGGCGGACGACACGACGGGGGAGTCCTCCGCTTACGCCTATGACGCGGTGGGCAACCGCACGGTGCTGACGGACACGGCGGGCGTGCACACCTACACCTACGATGCGGCCAACCGGCTGACCGGCGTGGACGGCATGAGCTACACCTGGGATGCGCGGGGGAACCTGCGGAGCAACGGCGTCTTCACGTACACGTACGACGGCGCGGGGCGCATGGTGCGGGCGGAGAGCGTGAGCGCAACCGTCGTCTACACCTATGGCCTGGACAGCCTGCTGGTCGGGCGGAGCGCGGGAGGTGCGGCCACGACCTACGCCTGGGACTGGGCGACGGGCGTGCCGGAGATGTTGAGCGACGGCGAGCGGTTGTATTTGATAGGACAGGAGACGTTAGGCTGGGCGGACGGTGCGGAGTGGTCCTACCCGCTGGGCGATGCGCTGGGGAGCGTGCGGCAGGTGGTGGATGGCGCGGGGGAGGTGCTCGACGACCGGTCGTGGACGCCTTTCGGCGTGGAGGAGGGGACGGCGCAGGGAGGACTCGGATACACCGGTGAGTGGTGGGATGCGGAGGTCTCGCTGCTCTATCTTCGTGCCCGGTGGTATGATCCCGCGGCGGGGAGATTCACACAGGCGGATACTTTTGCTCCAGAGTTGAAGAACCCACAAAGTTTGGGTCGGTATGCATATGCGCTCAGTAATCCACTCAGGTATACTGACCCGACGGGACATTTTACGAATGAGGCTATTCAGGGTTATCTTGATAGAGCGTTTACATTTGGTAGTGAAGAAGACTTGTGGTGGGAGACATGGAATTCTGACAACACATGGATGGGTTTGCTACACACTGCACAGGCTGGTGATTTCCTCTCTAAAGCGGTATTGGATCCCGCGACATATAGCTTCAGTGTTGAGCATTTCGTTTTTGAAGGTGTGGGGCAAACCGAACTGACGGGGTTGAATAGAGTCAATGGAATTGGACTTGACGTATCAGTAATAGGAGCAGCTAATTTAACTTCCCTATATCCTCGCAGTGATTATGAGGGAGTGCTGCTATCTCGCTTTGATGCAAATGGGGATCTGGATTTGCATGGTAATACGGAATCTGTTTCTGCTGCTGTCTACAAAGTAAGTGAAACTGATTTAATGTTAATGAGATCATGCAAGTTGCTTATAAAGGGTACGCTTGTCACGATATCTCCTCCTAGTCTTGTTCCTTGGGTTATTATCTTAAACTTTAGTTTCCGCTAACTGAGGGCTGGAATAAGGAGGTAATGGGCCCAAAACATGGTACAGTTGTTTTGCCAAACACACGCCATGAGGTGAACCCATTACCATGATAAATCATACCATAACTGTGT
>JAVEWB010000094.1:0-7630 GCA_034004765.1 Anaerolineae bacterium | reverse complement strand
CTTGAGGAAATGTTGGGCGCGCCCAAGGCCCCCCGCTGCGTGCCGGGCTGCCCCTGTCCTCACTGCCAGGCGGATGAATCGCAGCCTCCCTATTGCTGCGACCGGGAGGAAGACGTAAACACAACGGAGTAACACATGACCATGAACCGCCAGCACCTGTAGCCGGACCTTGCTACAGTCTTTTCAGGCTCCAAAATATGCACTAACTTGCATATGCCTATCATTTTCTTATCATAGAGGTGTCACATGAACATCCTTACGTATTTGGGAACCCTGTTGCAAACCGGGCTGGGAAGCCTGGCAGCCTATCTGGCAGCGCACGTGCTCCTATGTTTGCTCCCCGCCTTCTTCATCGCGGGGGCGCTTTCGGTCCTCATCCCCAAAGAGGCCATCACCAAGTATCTGGGCCGCACCACCCCCAAGTGGATCTCCTACCCCGTCTCGGCGTTGGGCGGCTTCGTGCTGGCGGTCTGCTCATGCACGATCATGCCACTCTTCGCCAGCATCTACAAGAAAGGCGCGGGATTGGGCCCCGCCATCACCTTCCTCTTCGTCGGTCCGGCCATCAACATTCTGGCCATTACCCTGACAGGGGTACAGATAGGGATGGACATCGCCATCGCGCGCATTGTGCTCTCCATCATCTTCGGCATTGGAATCGGCCTCCTGATGGCCTGGTTCTTCCGCAAAGATGACACGGAGCACGATGCCGCTACCAACAGTGCTGCTTTTGCGCAGGAAGCCACGGTTCCCGCGCGCACCTGGGTATTTTTGGGGCTCCTGCTGGCCATCCTGCTCTCCGGGACCCTCCAGGTAGGACTGCTCACCAACAGCTATGCCACCTTTACCCTTGGCGGCGGCACCGCGCTGGCAGGGAGTTCAGGCGCCACACCGCCGCCGACCCATTGGGCCGTAAGCATGCAGTCCTGGCTCGACAGCGTTGTCCCGCCCAACCCGGCATTGGGCATCGAAGGCGTCAGTGTCCACGGCGTGTTCCTCATCGGGCTGCTCATCGCGATCGGAGCCACGGCATGGAGAGGTCTCAATCAGGTCGATGAGGGGTTCAACTCCTGGACCTACGTCGCCCTGGGGCTGATCACCCTGACACTCGTCATCGCCTCCTTCAAAATAGCCGTGGTGCCGGCAGGGCTCAGCGTAGGCATCACCGGCAAGCTCATCGCGGAAGTCGTGCTGCTCGCCGCCGTGTGGTGGATGGCCGCCAAACGCTTCGATGCGTACGAGATGCAGGAGTGGCTTTGGGAGATGTGGCGTTTTGTCCGGCAGATCATCCCCCTGCTCATCGTCGGCGTCTTCCTCGCAGGAATGGCGCGAGCGATCATCCCTGCCACCTGGATTCGAGCGATCGCCGGACAAAACACGGTGTGGGCCAACCTGGCAGGCGTGCTCTTCGGCGTCTTCATGTACTTCCCCACGCTGGTGGAGGTCCCCATCGCGCATACGTTCCTGTCCCTGGGGATGCAGCGCGGGCCGCTCCTGGCCTATCTGCTGGCCGATCCCGAGCTGAGCTTGCAGTCGATCCTCATCACCAACTCGGTCATCGGAAGAAAGAAGACCGCCGTCTACGTGACGTTGGTAGCCATCTTCAGCACGCTCGCCGGGCTGATCTTTGGATGGGTTGTCAAATAGGCAGCCATTACAATCTCACAGTGTAAAAGGAGAAACGATCCATGGTCATAAAAATCTTAGGGCGCGGGTGCCCCAAATGTCAGCGATTAGAAGAACTGACGCGCGAGGTCACAGCCGAGCTGGGAGTCGAAGCCGTCTTCGAGCACGTCAAGGAAATGGACGAGATCATGGCCTATGACATCGCCAACACGCCCGGCCTCGTCATCGATGAAGTCGTCAAATCTTCGGGGCGCATTCCTCAAAAAGAGGAAATCGCAGCCTGGATCAAAGAAGCACGCTAATAAATACACAAAGGTGCAACGCACTTCGGAAAGTGCGTTGCACCTGAATATAGGAGGGAACGATGCTGGAGATCAAGGTTTTCGGGACGACCCCACCCTGTGTCAACTGCAAACGCGCGGAGCAGCAGGCGCTCAAGGCCGCCGAGTCGTTCGACGGTCAGGTGCACGTGGTCAAACTGGACGCGATGGGGCCGGAGGCCGATCGATACGGCCTCATGACCACGCCGGTGATCGTGGTCGGTGACGAGGTGGTCAGCGCCGGGAAAGTGCTCCCGGCAGAGAAACTCATTCCTATCATTCAGAAACATCTGGGAGGGTAAACGTATGGTCAAACTGGAAGTTTTTAGCGGCGATCCCCCGTGTCCGGGCTGCGTAGCCATCATCGATCTGGCAAAGCGCGTGGCAGCGAAATATCCGGCGGAAGAGCTGGAACTCACCGTCCTTGCGGGCGCGGAAGCGATGGAGAAATTCGAGGAGTACCAGCTTTTCTGCGTCCCGGCGGCTGTCGTCAACGGCAAGATTCGCATCGAGGGCATGTGCCCCAGCGAAGCCACCTTGAACAATGCGCTGCGGGAGGGTGGACTATGTCTAAAATAAGGATTGAAGCCTTCGTCTCCATTCCGCCCTGCTCCGGCGGGGTGGCGGTCAAGCGGCTGCTCAAGGACGTCGAAGCAGAGTACGGCGATAAGGTCGAGATCGTCTATCACACCGGGCCGGATGACCCTGCGCTGAAGGAGTATGCTATCAACAATGCGCCGGCGATGGTCATCGGCGACCTGGTCAAGTTCGTGGGACTGGCCCCCAGCAAAGAGAGTCTGGTGGGTGCGCTCCGCGAGGCTGGGTTAGAGTAAGAACCCGGGGTATAAGAAGCTCAGTGGGACAATCCGACGGATTGTCCCACATTGTATTGACAGAGCATGATTTTGTGATAATCTGTGCATGCTGCACGATTGCAGCGCGCCGGATCAAACGTGTCGTTTCATACATAGAGAGAGGGTTACACGTGTTAGAAGAGACAACAGAAGTTTCGAGCTATCCCTGTACAGATATGACAGAAGAAGCTACAGCAGAACCTCCAAGTATTCACAGTAGTAACTGGAAGGCGTCCTGCAGAATGCGCTGAGCCCCCTTTCTCCTGAGGTTTCCTTGAACCCCAAGGGCCGCAGTTCATTCTGCGGCCCTTTCGTGTGTCAAGCACGCGAGGCGTCCAACTGCCCGCGATTTTCAAGGAACCGAAGGAGGATGAGATATGATTTATGCAAGCCAGTTGAAAGACAAGCAGGTGTGGGATGCCTGGGGGCATCCCCTGGGTCAATGTGTTGACATCCTGATCACCCACCTGGAGGAATCGTTCCCTCCCATCCTGGCCCTTGCGGTCCGAGACGAAAACGGTGTCACCCAATTCATTGCTGCCGACTCTCTGAGCAGCCTGTTTCCCAGCATCATCCTCAAAGTTCCCCAAAAAGCCCTCATCCCGTATGAGCCGCACGGCGAAGAGCTCTGGCTGCTCGACCACGTTCTGGACCGTCAGATCGTCGATACGGATGGGCGGCGAGTGGTGCGCGTCAACGATATCCAGATTGCGCGAATCCACGAACGATTTTGTGTGACCGGCGTGGACGCCGGTGGGATAGGGCTCCTGCGCCGGTTAGGGCTCGAAAAACCACTCAAAGCCCTCGCGCGGCTGCTGGGTCGCCCGCTTGCGGCTAAAGTCATCCCCTGGGAAGATGTGGCGACGGTACAACAGGAAGACCCCATCCGGCTGCGCATCTCGCGTGAGAAAATCAGCCACCTGCCTCCCGCCGACATTGCCGCTATCATCAACGATCTGGATCGCAAGACCGGACACGCGCTCATCAGTGCGCTGGATGACGAGACCCTGGCCGATGCGTTGGAGGAAAGCCCCAGTGGGGTACAGGTAGCCGTCCTCTCCCAGCTAGCGCCAGAACGTGCGGCGGACATCCTGGAACAAATGGGCCCCGATGAAGCTGCCGATCTGCTGGCCGAACTGCCCGAGCAAACCAGCGCACAACTGTTGGATTTGATGGAAGACGAGGATGCCGAAGATGTCCGCCGACTCCTGGGGTATCCTGAGGACTCAGCGGGCGGCATCATGACCACGGAGTTCGCCCAGGTGCCGGAAGGGCTCCGGGCCGAGGCGGCCCTGGATTACCTGCGGCATTCTCCGGAGGCTCAGGAAGATGAGGCGCTGTATTACATCTATCTGGTCGACGAGAGGGAATGTCTGCGCGGCGTGACCCGGCTGCGCGACCTGGTCATGGCGCTGCCGGAGACGCCCTTAGAGGCCTTTGCCGAAAAGGAGCCCCTCTCGGTCGACCCGCATACGCCCCAGACCGACGTGGCGTATCTGATCGCCAAATACGATCTGCTGGCGGTGCCTGTGGTGGAACCGGGATCCGGGAAGCTGTTAGGCATCGTAACCGTCGATGACGCGATCGACGCCGTGCTCCCCACAGCCTGGAAGAAGCGGCTGCCCCGCTTCTTTTGAGAGATTGGGAGGGAATCATGAAACTCAAGCGCAAACTGACACCGTGGATGCAGCGGCTCTGGTTCTATCTGGCCATCTTCGGCCCGGGGTTGATCACGGCCAGCGCCGATAACGACGCTCCCGGCATCGCCACCTACTCGATGGCCGGATCTACATATGGCTACCGCTTTCTCTGGCTGTTGGTCGTCATCACAGTGGGAGAAGTCGTCATCCAGGAAATGGCTGCGCGGATGGGTGCAGTAACCGGCAAAGGCACCGCCGATCTGATCCGCGAGCAGTTCGGCGTAAAGGTCACCGCCTTTGCCATGACCTGCCTGTTCCTGGCCAATCTGGGCACGACCTTAGCACAGTTCGCCGGGATTGCTGCGGGAACGGAGTTGTTGGGGATCAGCCGCTACGTCACCGTTCCCCTGGCTGCCGTGCTCGTCGGCTTCATCGTCCTGCGGGGGTCCTACAAGTACGTCGAAAAAGTGCTGCTGGTGCTCTGCCTCTCCGCCCTGAGCTACGTCGTCTCCGGCTTCATCATCCAGCCTGACTGGAGCGAGGTTGCGCGGCAGGGGCTCACCCCCTCCTTCCAGGGTGATTCGGCGTACATCCTGGCAGTGTTGGCAACCATCGGCACCACGATCACCCCCTGGGGCATCGTCTACATGCAAGCCTCCGTCGCAGACAAAGGTGTCGCGCTGAAAGATTATCGTTACACCCGGATAGATGTGATGGCCGGTGCAACCTGGGGGAATGTAGTCTCCGCCTTCATCGTTATCTGCACAGCCGCGACCCTCTTCACGCACGGCATCCGGGTAGAGAGTGCCGAACAGGCTGCGCTGGCACTGGAACCGCTGGTTGGGACGAGCGCGCGCTACCTCTTCTCCGTAGGGCTGCTGGGAGCCTCCCTGCTGGCGGCTTCCGTGCTGCCCCTCTCCACCACCTACGCGATTTGCGAGGCCTTCGGTTGGGAGCGTGGGCTGGACCATCGCTGGCACGATGCCCCGGTCTTCTACAGCCTCTACCTGGGGATGATCGGTATCAGCGTGGTGATCGTCCTGATCCCCGGCATTCCCCTCTTCTCCATCATGTGGCTCTCGCAGTCGCTGAACGCGATCCTGCTGCCCGTGCTCCTGTTCCTGATCCTGAAGCTGGCCAACAACCGGCGGCTCATGGGAGAATGGGTCAACACTCGTCTGCAGAACGTGCTGGCCTGGTGTCTCACGGGCATCATCGGCGGCATCACTCTGGTGCTGCTATTCTCCGCCGTAGCTTAAAAAAGAGGCTTAGGGGGCGCGGCAAATCGCGTCCCCTAAACTGTGATAAAATAGGTTTCGGAAAAACTTGGCATAGACAACCTCCTCAATGGAGTGCACTCATAAGGATGAAGACCTATTGGACCCGAGCACACTACTTTCGACCTTCGGTCTTATTTTCGTAGCAGAATTAGGCGACAAGACGCAACTGGCCGTGATGGCGCAGACCTGTAAATATCGCTCTCCCTGGCCCGTTTTCCTGGGAGGCAGTCTGGCGTTGACCGCCGTCACCGCCATCGGCGCGCTGGGGGGAAGTTTGATAGGCAATATCATCCCTGCGGGGGTGATCCGCATGGCCGCCGCGCTGTCGTTCGTGGTGATGGGGGTGCTCATTTGGCGGGAGGCTGCCAGGGCCACCGCGGCAGAATCAGCGAAAAGCTGCGACTGCATGGAGGCTCAAGAAGGAGGATCCGCATCCGGTAGATGGAACTGGAAGGCTTTCAGCTCCACCCTGACCCTCCTGTTCTTTGCCGAGTTGGGCGACAAGACACAGCTCGCCGTTTTGGGGCTGGCCAGTAAGCAGACTACGCCCTGGGGGGTCCTCATCGGCGGATCGCTGGCCCTGACCGCCGTCACGGCATTGGGGGTGGTAGGCGGGCAGCAGCTCTGCAAGCTGATTCCCCAGCAGCTCCTCCTAAAGATCTCTGCCGTGGCCTTCGTGATTCTGGGCATCCTGATGGGAGCCGGGATTCTGTAAGCCGGAAAAAGTTGCCCTCTTTTCATGGCTATGGTACAATAACTTACAGAAGTCCAATGATGGGCCTCTGATATAAGAGTATTACGACAAAGGCCCCTGACCCAGAATGCCTTCATGCGTTGAGGAGGGTCTCAGATGTACATACAATGGCTCAAAAAGACCAGCAACTTCATAGCCCATTATAAAGGCCTACCGGTCCTGATCGGTGTTGGCCTGGTGCTGCTCAATTTTATCTTCCAATTACTTCCCTCCTGGCCTGTGATCGGATGGATAGCGGATGTCGATCTCTTTCTACACTTGGGCATCATCGTGGGACTGGTGGGGATTCTGATCGGTGACGCTCTGGGATGACGTCTGGGGTGACGATGCGGGTTTCCGGTTCGGAATAGATTTTGTGTATAGAGAGTTGCTTTTGTTTGAAATCTACAGTATGATAGGTTAGAAAGATTTAGTCCCTTTTTCAAGTCACAGGAGGTGATCGATGAAGCGAGCAATGAGTCTGACCCTGGCAGTTGTTCTGCTGTTCACCTTGACCTCAGCCACCCTGGCTGCGCCCCAACAATCCGGCGGGATTTTGGGAAACCACGTCGTCCGATATGGTGAATCACTTTTCTGCATTGCGCGGGCCTATGGCGTAGATCCCTGGGCCATCGCCCGGCAAAATGGCATCGCCAATGCCAATTGCCTCTATGTCGGCACGACCCTGCAAATCCCTAATGTCCCGGCCTACTTGCCGGCAGGACCGGTCTGCACCCGGCAGATAGGGACCACAACGCCTCCGCCTTACACGACCTGCACCTGCAGAAGCTATCACACCGTTACCTATGGAGAAACCCTCTCAGGGATTGCAGTGCGGTACGGGGTGAACATGTGGACGATTGCCAATTGCAACGGCATCTATAATCTGAACTTCATTCGCGCCGGCAGCACGCTCTGCATTCCATAACCTACCTGCGAGAGATCAAAGGAGAATGCCGCCGGACTGTACGATCGTTGTGCCTTATCCGGTTCTTGAAGCATGGAGAGGCAAGAATTTCCATGCTCTTTGTCACGTCCAATAGTTAATCTACTATAGATCAGGCAAAAGGAGAGACCTATGAAATTCGGTGATACCATACAGTCGGCAGATTGGCAAAAGGAAAAACACGTCCCTGTGATTGAACTCCCCAACGTCATCAGCATCGGTAAGCCGTTC
>JAVEWB010000093.1:0-7632 GCA_034004765.1 Anaerolineae bacterium | reverse complement strand
CCTCGATGTCCTGCTGATCAACGGAGCACTGACGGCAGAGATGACGGATGCGCAAAAGGAAGCCCTGGTCGCCTGGGTAAATGCCGGAGGACGGTTGATTATCGGCGGAGGAGCCGCACTTCCCCAGGTCATCGCCGGACTGCCCCCGTCGTTGGTACAACACGTCAAACTGGGCAGATTCGATGCTGCAGCAGGTATAACGCTCGTCCGGCCTGCAGCAGGAGCACAAGTTGTCTACGATGCGACCTCTACGAGCGCAATCGTGACCCAAGGCGTGGGACAGGGACAGGTCGATGTTGCAGGGTGGGACCTGGCCCAAGAAGAACTGCGCGGCTGGCTCTCAACACGCTGGTCCAAGGATGCTATCCCTGCAACCAACCGCCTGCCCAGTGGGATCACCATCTCCACCATCCAGACACCCTCTTACCAGCTCATGCAAATTCCCATTGCGTCGCGACCTGAGTTCTGGCAATGGTTCATCCTTTTCCTGGTCTATATCCTGCTGATGGGACCCGCAACCTGGTTCATCGTAAGGCGGCTTGGGCGTCCGATCCTGGCCTGGATTCTCATCCCGGCGTGGATCATCTTGGGAGTCGGCGTCCTCTCCTTATGGCTAAATGGAACGTTCGCCCGCACTTTTCCCCTCGTCCATGAAATCGCGTTCGTCTCTGCCCCGGGGTCCGGATTACCGTCACGGACCCTACAGGGAACTGCCATCTTCGCACCCCACAGCACCGAAGTTCGGTGGAGCATGACAGGAACACCACGTCCGCTGCAGGGCAGCTATGGATTCAATCAGAATTATTACAATGAGGGAGCACCTTTCCCCGCCACCGTGACCTGGGAAAATGGGAACGTCCAGATCGCAGGGACAGAAATACGCGGGCCCATTACCTGGGGCATGGAAGGCTTGACCACGGCACCCGAGATCACACTCGACCTCACCTTGGGCAACGGTGAATCCTCACCGCAGTTCACAGGCACAATCTTGAGCAGTGTCCCCCTCAAAAATGCCCGGCTGTATCTCAATGATGTAACCTATCGCGTGCCGCTTACCGACACCGTGCCGGCAGGAGTTGAGGTAGCCATTACACAACCCATCACAGCTACCCAAACAGTGGGGCCTGACTACACCGAATTATGCTATCCCCTTGATTATGCGCCCGACCCTTATTACTATTCTCCCTATTATTACAGCTCCGTGCCGATGACGGAGGTCGCGACTTCCAACAACCGCTGTTATCTGGCCGCCACCACGGAGGGGGTTCCCTTTGCCAGTCAGGATCTTGGCGGCACCTACATGGGTGAAACCTGCCTATTGATCACCGTACCCTGCCCCTCCTATGCCAAAGGGAACTTCACCAACCTCCCGGCCACCAGCGGAGTGGATGCCGAAAGCAAAGGTTGGGTGGAACCCAATGATCTCGTCTTTATCAATGCTCCGCAAACGGTCATTTATTACACCTTTCCTATCTTCATGCATCCGCAAAAGATCACCGGGCTGACCATTGTCCTTCAATCACCCGACCCGGCCATTGGGACAGGAGAACTGAGCCAGATCCACAGGGTCGAACTCTGGGATTGGGAAACAGAAACCTGGGATGCGCAAGCTCTCTCGATTCCTAAGACAACACTGCGCTTCGAAGAAGTCAAAGCCCGGCGGTTCTTCGACATCGATCAAGGGCTCCGGATACAGTTTACGCCCGTTACAGGAACCGACTGGCTGTCCATACAAACACACGTAACTCTAGATGGGACCTGGTAAGGAAAAACGCGGCCCAGGAAGCCTTTAGCGAAGCACGCAAACGCGCTATGCTTCCGGGAAGATGTGAAAATGAGGTATAATACCTCAGACTATTCGTGAAGGAGTTGCCATGGAACTAGGAATCATCGGATTACCAACCAGCGGGAAGACCACGGTCTTCAACGCGCTGACGGGGAGCAATCGCCCGACGGCGACAGCCTCAACCGGGCAGCTCGAAGTCTACAGCGCGGTGGTTGATGTCCCGGATGAGCGGGTCGATCGACTCAGCGCGCTGTTCAAGCCGCGCAAGACCACCTACGCGAAAGTCACCTACACGGATATCGCCGGCCTGGACCAGGGGATCAGCCAGAGCGGGATTAGCGGACAACTGCGCAACCGCATCGCAACGATGGATGCCTTTGTACACGTCATCCGCGCCTTTCAGAATGACATCGTGGCTCATCCGATGGGAAGCGTTGACCCTCAGCGGGACCTCAATATTCTGGATGGAGAGACCATCCTGGTAGATCTGATGACCACAGAAAATCGCCTGGAGCGCCTGGCCGAAGGGCTCAAAAAAGGCGCCCGGGGAGAGGAACGTCAGACGCTGCAAGAACAGCAAGAACTTTTCCAACGCCTCCACGAAACCCTGGAATCCCATCTCCCGCTGCGTGATCTGGACCTGACCCCCGAGGAAACGGGGTTCCTGCAAGGATTTGGGTTGCTCAGCTTGAAGCCCATGCTTATCCTGCTGAACACCGGGGAGGACCTTGTCCCTGCGGAAAATCTGGTACACTATGAGCATCAGCAAAGTGCCCTGACGTCCTTACCCGGGAAACTGGAGATGGAGATCAGCCAACTACCACCGGACGAAGCAGAGATGTTCATGAAAGAGTTCGAGATTCCGGAACTTGGGAGCAGTTTGGTGATCCAAAGGTCATATGATCTGGTAGGACTGCATTCATTCTTCACCGTGGGCGAAGATGAAGTTCGGGCCTGGACTGTCCGGCGTGGTGCGAATGCTGTCGATGCAGCCGGAGCCATCCACAGCGATCTGGCACGAGGCTTCATTCGCGCAGAAGTGATCGGCTATCCCGAACTAATGGCTGAAGGCAATATGGTTGCGGCACGTAAAGCAGGGAAGGTACGGCTTGAAGGCAAAGAGTATATCGTTCAGGATGGCGACATCCTTCATGTCCGGTTTTCTGTCTAGCACCTATGGATACACACACTCCCCCTCCGGGCTAGACCTGATATCATGATGAGGCAAGGGAGTTTAAATGCGCGAGTCAGAGTTTAAAATCGAGTGGCTTTACAGCAATCTGCGGTGGTTCTACCTGATGGCAGTTGCCGCTACAGTCAGCATTGAAGCCGCGGCCTCTTCATCCCCCTTTCCCAAGGGCATCTTAATCCTGCTGGTCATCGTTGGCATCGCCAATCTGATGGTCATGCTGCTTCTGGTGCTCAACACCTTCCGCAAACCCATGGCCGCCTTCACCATGATCCTGGACGTTCTATTGACGCTGGGGCTGATCATGCTGAGCGGCGGCGCTGACAGCCGCCTGCTCTTCGTCTCCTTTATCCCCATCATCACCTCTGCCCTGCGTTATTCATGGATTATGAGCCTGGGGGTTGCCCTGTCCATCGTCGCCATCTACTGGTGGGGAGCATGGCAGCAACTCGGGTTATCTACCGATATGTCGTGGACCACCATCCTCGTCAGAGGGGGAAACCACATCGTGAGTGGGCTCGTCCTGTTATTAGCCGGGGGAGCAGTAAGCAAAATTGGCTCCAAAATCAAGGAAATCCTTGTCGAAGAACGGCAAACAAAGGAACAGGAAGCAAAAACAGTCGTCCAGGCCGCCCATCAGAAAGTGCGCTTGATCTTCGAGCTGGCCAGCACCCTGAGTGCGACCCTTAACTACGAGCGCGTGCTGGAATCCGCCCTGGACGTAAGTTGTGCCGGGTTGCGCGAATTTCTCTCCCGTGATGTCCCGCAGGTACAGGCGATCTTCCTGTTCGGCATCGACCAGACGCTCTATATCGTCACCTCCAGGGGACTCACCCTCACCGACCGCCGGCTGCGAACGCCAGGCCATGAAGGCGTCCTGGCTGCCGCACTCCAAAGTGCCGAGCCAAGCACCATCAGTGAACCGGGCACCGACCCCGAATTGGGGCAGTTGGTCGCCATGCACAACTGCCGGGAGGCTCTGGTGGTGCCCTTACGCGCGGGCTTCGAAAGCTACGGCGCTATGGTCATGGCCAGCCCGGAGTCCGATGTCTACTCCGCCGATTTCCAGGACCTCCTGGAAGCAGTCTGCAATCAGGCCGTCATGGCCTTGCAAAATGCACGGCTTTACCAGAATTTGATGGAAGAAAAAGAACGCCTGGTTGCAGTCGAAGAAGATGCCCGCAAAAAGCTGGCCCGCGACCTCCACGACGGTCCAACGCAAACCATTGCCGCCATCGCCATGCGCCTCAACTACATCCGCTTGCTCACCCCAAAGGAACCGGAGAAAGCCATCGAGGAATTGGTACAACTGGAGGATCTGGCGCGCAAGACGACCAAAGAGATCCGCCAGATGCTTTTCACCCTGCGGCCCCTCATCCTGGAGACGCAGGGCGTCGTTGCCGCACTCGAACAATACAAGGACAAACTCGAAGAGACGGATCCTACGCCCATCCATCTGGAGACCGAGGCCAACGTGGATGCCTGTCTGGGCAAGGAAGCCCAAGGAGCAATCTTCTACATCGTCGAGGAAGCTCTGACCAACGCCCGCAAACACGCTCAGGCAAAAGATCTGTGGATTCGTATCTACAAACACGGCATGAACGTGGTCGCGGAGATCGAAGATAACGGCAAAGGTTTTGATGTCGCCGCTGTGGAGAAGAGCTATGATGCGCGCAGCAGCTTGGGCATGTTGAATCTCCAAGAACGCGCCACACTGGTAGGCGGGAAAACCGTCATCCAATCCACGCCGGGCAAGGGCACTAAAATCACGCTCACCCTCCCCATCCGCGAGAAAGCAGGATACGGTGGGCGCTGAACCCTCTCTGGTTCAAGAACGCTGGCTCTGGCTTGCCGGGTCGGTAATCATCGCCATCCTCACTTCCTGGGGGATCTGGCTCCTCAAAAGCAGCCGCAACACGGCCGCTTGGTGGGAACGCTGGCAGGAGTGGTCGGGTACTCCCTGGATCGTTCAAATCCTCCGCCTCCTCTACGCCGTGGGAATCCCTGCACTTGCCCTGTTCTGGCGCGGCGCACTGACCGAGCGCGGGCTTGGCCTGCAGCCGCTGCCCCTATCGGACGCGCCGGTCGTCGCAGAGTCACTGGGGGTGCAGTGGCGGGAGTGGGTCACGGACCTGGGCTGGGCCATGGGAATCATGATAGGAACCGGCACCGTCTTTCTGCTGAGCCAACACATGGCAAAAAGCACCACCCAGGCCGGCGAAGGGACAAAACGGAGCTTCGGTGTCGCGCTACGCGAAGCCGTATACCATCAAAGCCATTGGGCCTTCTACCGAGAGCCTTTTGTCCTGGCTTTGGGAGCTGGCCTTGGGGCCTGGGCAGGGTTGATTCCTGTTACGCTTGAAGCAATTTTAGCCCCCACGTACTGGGAAGATATCCGCACCTCCCACAAACAGCAAGGACTCCTGCTGCAGGGCTTCTTAATGGCGGTGAGTGCAGTCCTCTACATCCAGACACAAAACCTGTGGTTGGCGCTGCTTGTCGATATACTCCTCAGATGGCAGATCGGCATGCATCCCCCCCAGCCCGGTGAAGTGGCATAGCAAAGATTACCCGGCGGGCGCCCGGCGGTTCCGGATAGCGACCTTGAATAAAAATGGGAAATCCCCAACGTGGTAGGG
Organism: Anaerolineae bacterium; assembly: GCA_034004765.1. Classification (GTDB taxonomy): domain Bacteria; phylum Chloroflexota; class Anaerolineae; order B4-G1; family SLSP01; genus JAVEWB01. Next base: position 2,018 of record JAVEWB010000093.1, on the reverse strand, counting down.
CGTCACAAGACACCGCACCACGTTGGGGACTTCATCCCCGGACTTGATCCGCTATGAAATGCCGCTTAAAGTATGACCAAAGCAAGCGCGACTAAGACTGCCAGCATCACCAGAGCCAATATGCCAATCCGCTTTAGATCTGTAAACACATAGCGGTACTCCGCAGCCAGATCTTCTTCATCACCGACGCGCGCAGCAGAAGCTGTTCCCGGCGCTGCCTGCGGGGTATAGCGTTGTGCTTCAGAAAAGCGAGGCTCGCGCCTCTTGTTACTCTTTTTAGCCATTTTTTTCCTCCTCCACAAGATTCAGGATTCCAGCGCCGCAATCACCACGATGCGGTGCGTGTCCACACCATAAGGATAACAGGAAATCAAGGTAAGTACAGGCGTATTGGTTGCCGCCATGACGCTTACTTCCGTAGGCTCGATGATCCGAGTTTGCTGTACCACATACCGATAGGTTTGGGTCAACGTATAGACCAGGATCTCATCTCCCACCTTGACACTGGGAAGCTCGCGGAAAATCTCACCGTAAATATCATTATGCGCCGAGATGACGCAGTTGCCCCGCTCGCCGGGATTGGCACTTCCGACATGGTGCCCGGCCCCCTTCTTGAGCGATTCCCAATCATCTCCCTCAACCACAGGCGCATCCACGGCTATGCCGGAAATCACGATGCGCTGCGCATGTTCCGGCCCTGGAGTGGGCAGCGGCAGCGGTGTGATCTCCTCCACCAGGTGCTGAAGGTGCACCGGGATGGCCGCCGGCTGTGAGGTGCCCTGCGCATCAGGCGGCGTGTGCCCTCCGGGCAGGATCGCCACGCTGATGAGCGGTGTGGGCGTAAGCGTCGGCGTGGGCTGCCCCGTCCCACTCTCCTCATTCAGGGCCTGCACCGTCATCAACATCTGCGCAGTCACCGCCACAAGCCCTAAAACCGCCAGAATTTCCACCACCAGCAAGAAGCGATTCCAGACCCACCCCCAGCGAATCGTGTGCCGGGGCGCCCGTGTCGCGTCCTGAATCACGGCACTGTATCGCTGCGCCGGTACAGACCGCGGCGCAGCCACGCCAGCCGCAGCAGGGCTCTCAACCGAGCCCGCTTCCTGATCCACCAGCAAATCACGCCCTTCGGGTTCGCCGGGCCGCTGACGCAGGCGCTCCAGGCGCGCCTCACGCTTCCGCAAGCGGAGCACAGCTTCGAGCTCCTCAATCGAAAGCTCGTCAACCGGTCGGCGATCTCTCATTTTTCCCCTACGGCAAAAACTTCACGCTGGAAGAACCACCGGAAAGGTGGCCAGGTAAAGAAGACCTTTCGCAGCGCCCTAAAGGCAATGTTTTCCTGCCGATGCTGCGGCGGCGAACTCAACCAGACATGTAAATGACGGAACCCGGCATGTCGCAGGGTCCGCCACAAGCTGAGCCCTGACTGTTCGTTTACATGCACATGCACGTTGGCCGGGACCAGAAAGGCGCGCGGATTCTTCGGATACGCGGCCCCCTGTCCCAACAACCGGCGTACCCCACGGACCCAGGGATAAGCGTACCGATCATACCAGACGTTGGGCGCCGTGTGCACAATGATGCGGCCACCCGGCTTCAAAACCCGATAGGCCTCGGCCAACATATGGTCGAGCTCCCGCGGATAGAGGTGCTCCACAATGTCCAAAAGAAGCGCCCGGTCGAAAGCCGCGTCAGGAAAAGGAAGCTGCTGCGCATTAGCCTGATAGACGCCGATAGCGCCGTCGGCTGTCGTCTCGCTGTTTGCCAGATGGCGCGACATCTCGACCGCAACCGCAGCGTAGTCCACACCGAAAGCACACGCCCCCAGTCGATGCACGTGCCGCAGGATCTCGCCCCGCCCGCATCCCACATCCAGAACGCGCATCCCCTGCGCAATTCCTGCAACGGAAAGCGCCTCGGCTAACCTCCGGGAAAGATACTCCCCTTCACTGGTAGCAAATTCCGCATATCCCTCACAGGCATTCAAAAAATAGTCTTCGTCATATAAAACAGAGGGT
>JAVEWB010000092.1:0-7636 GCA_034004765.1 Anaerolineae bacterium | reverse complement strand
CGTCTGATGCAGAAAGGGGTCAAGCTGGCCGTCATCACGCTGGGAGCCGACGGGCTCTCTTATGCCACCTCCGAAGAGAGTGGACGCCTGCCCGCGTTCCAGTCAGAAGTCGTGGATCCGGTGGGCGCCGGGGATGCCCTGACTGCGGCAGTGGTCTACGGACTGTTGGAGGACTTCCCGCCGTCCGAGGCCGTGCGGCTGGGGCTCGCCGGAGCCGCACAAACGATCATCTGCAAAGAGACCGTGTGCCCCTACCTGAGCCTCGAACTGCTCTACGATAAACTCATTGTGTGAAGCCCACACATGGCGAATGGCAAACGGCTATGATCACGATTGAGCAGATCAAGGAACGGCTGGCCCTGGAACCACACCCCGAAGGCGGCTATTTCGCCCAGACATATTGTGCCTCTGAAGATATCCCACTCGCCGCTCTCCCCACGCGCTACAAGAGCGCGCGGGCTCATGGGACGGCCATCTACTACCTGCTGACGCCGGAGACCTGCTCCACCTTTCACCGGCTGCAATCGGATGAGATCTTCCACTTCTACCTGGGCGACCCTGTGGAGATGGTGCAGTTGTTCCCCGATGGCTCCGGCAAAGTCCTGCAAATCGGCAGTGACCTGCTTCGAGGGATGACACCCCAGGTTTTGGCTCCTCGGGGAGTCTGGCAGGGCTCCCGGTTAGCGCCGGGAGGGCGGTTTGCCCTGCTGGGATGCACCGTTGCGCCGGGCTTTGTGTACGAGGATTTCGAGATCGGCCAGCGCGCGGCGCTGCTATCTGCCTACCCCGACTTCGAAGCGTGGATTTTAGCGCTCACACAATAAAGTAACCCATTCAGCTTGAAGCCCTGAAGGACGAGATGAGTCTTGGCGGATCCTGCCTTTGCCCGTCTCCGAGACGAGGTCGAGAAGCGCGAAAGAAAACTCGCCCCGATTTTGAAACGCACCCGCTACACTTCTTTTACTTGTTCCCTGCTGACACGGGCCTATAATCAGAGCAGACAAGGATGTCTCCTGTCACCCGCTGCGGCGCGACTCTCGGCTCTGGGGCAAAACAAAGGTTGACCGACTGTCCAAATTCATTGTCAGATTCTGTATTGTTGGAGGAAACGGATGCCGGACTTTGTGCACCTGCACACCCATACGGAATACTCGCTGCTGGACGGCTTGAGCAGCCCCAAAGCACTGGCACACTACGCAGTCGAATTGGGGATGTCCGCGCTGGCCATCACCGACCACGGGATCATGTACGGTGTGGTGGAATTCTACCGGGCCTGCAAGGACGCGGGGATCAAGCCTATCATCGGGCTCGAAGCCTACGTGGCCCGGAAGTCACGCAAAAGCCGCGATCGGAGCGACGGCAAGCCCTATCATCTGATCCTTCTGGCACAAAACCAGACCGGCTATCAGAACCTCCTCAAGCTGGCCAGCATCGCGCAATTGGAAGGGTTCTACTACAAGCCCTGTATCGACAAAGAGGTGTTGGAGACCTACGGCGAGGGGCTTATCATCTTAACCGCCTGTGCCAGCGGCGAGATCCCTGCCCTGCTCCACGAGGGTAAGGAAGCCCAGGCCCGCGAGGCCATCCGGTGGTATCAGGAGCATTTCCCGGGACGCTTCTACTTCGAACTGCAAAGCCATGATATCCCGGAGTTCGATCCGGTGTACAAACAGATGGTGGCTCTGGCCCATGAACTGGGGATCCCCCTGGTGGCCACGAACGATATCCACTACGCCAAACGGGAGCAGGCCGATGCCCACGATATCCTGCTCTGCATCGGTACCGGCAAGACCGTCAACGAACCCAACCGCATGCGGATGACCGATCCCTCCTACTACATGCGCTCACCCCAGGAGATGTGGGAGCTTTATAAAGAGCTTCCTGAGGCCCTGGAAAATACGGTCAAGATCGCCGAACAGTGTGAGGTCGAGATCGCCTTTGCGCCCCCCTACCACCTGCCCACGTTCCCCGTTCCGGAGGATTGCGGGACCTCGGAAAGCTACCTCCGGCATCTGTGCAACGAGGGGCTGATCTGGCGTTATGGGGAAGAGCGCGCCGATGCCCCGGAGGTCCGCGAGCGCCTGGAGTATGAACTGGGCATCATCCACCGCATGGGATTCGATGATTACTTCCTGATTGTGTGGGATCTGTGTAAGGCTTCGGAGGAACGGGATATCTGGTGGAACGTCCGCGGCTCCGGCGCGGGAAGTGTGGTCGCTTACACTCTGGGGATCACCTGCGTCGATCCCTTCAAGAACCGGTTGATGTTCGAGCGCTTCCTCAATCCGGCACGGGTCAGCATGCCCGATATCGACCTGGATTTCCCTGATGACCGCCGTGAGGAACTCATTGCTTACACGGTGAACCGCTACGGGGAAGATCACGTGGCACAGATTATCACCTTTGGGACGCTAGGCGCACGCGCTGCCATTCGCGACGTCGGGCGCGCGATGGATATTCCACTCAACGAAGTGGACCGCGTGGCACGTCTGATCCCCAACGTCCCCGGGAAACCGGTCTCGCTCACCGAGGCCCTGGAGCAGATCTCTGAGTTTAAGGAGATCTACGACAGCACCCCCTATATCAAAAACCTGGTGAATACCGCGATCCAGGTCGAAGGGGTCGCCCGACATGCCAGCACCCACGCAGCGGGCGTGTTGATCTCCGACATCCCAATCGTCGAGTATCTGCCGCTCAACCGTCCCACCCGCGGGGAAGGCGAGGATAACTCCATCGGCACCGTTGCGCAATGGCCGATGGAAATTGTGGATGTCTTAGGAATGCTCAAAGTGGACTTCCTGGGACTGCGAACGCTGACCCATATGCGCAAAGCCTGCGAACTCATCGAACAAGAGCACGGTCGCAAGCTCAACCTGCACACGATCCCCTACGAGCGCATCCCCGATGATCCCGAAAGGGATGCGGATGTCAAAGCGCTCTACGATCTCTTATCCAGCGGGGAGACCGTTGGGGTCTTCCAGGTGGAAGGGGCCGGCATGCGCCGGATGCTCCGCGACCTGCGCCCCTATCAGTTTCAGCACATCATTGCGGCCATTGCTTTGTATCGCCCCGGCCCTATGGAGAACATTCCCACCTATATCCACCGGCTGCACGGAGATGAACAGGTCACCTATCACCATCCCCTCCTGGAATCCATTCTGGACGACACCTACGGCATCATCATCTATCAGGAACAGATCATGCAAATTGCCGTAGCAATGGCCGGATATGAACCCGGTGAAGCAGACATGATCCGCAAAGCCGTCGCCAAGAAGAAAAAGTCCCTGATGGAAAAACATCAGAAGCTCTTCCGCGAGGGGTGCGCCGCGCGGGGCATTGCAGTCGAGATCGCCGATGCCGTCTGGGGTGACATCGAATTCTTCGCCCGCTACGGCTTCAACCGCGGACATGCCACCGACTACGCGGTCATCACGGCGCAGACGGCCTACCTCAAAGCGCACTATCCGCTGGAATTTATGACGGCGCTGCTCACCACCGAGCGCCACAACATCGAAAAAGTGGGGTTCCTCATCACCGATGCCAGACGGACAGGGTTGAAAGTGCTGGGCCCCAATATCAACCGCTCCGATGTCGAGTTCACCGTTGAGCACACGGAGAGCGGAGAGCGGGTCATACGGATGGGCCTCAGCGTGATCAAGAATGTGGGAGAGGACGCCGTGGCCGTCATCGCCACCGAGCGGAAAGCGAGGGGGGCCTTCAAATCTCTGGACGACCTGGCCAACCGCGTTGACCTGCGCAAGTTGAACCGCCGCATGTTGGAGTATCTCATCCAGGCCGGAGCGCTGGATGATTTCGGCGGGCGTCCGGCGCTGCTGACGCTGGTGGATGCTCTGTTGAGCGTCAGCACCCAGGTATTCAGTGCCCGTGACGTCGGTCAATTCACCCTGTTCGGAGATTCGGGCCCCGCAGCGGCGACCATCCAACTGCCGACTTTCTGCCCGCCGATTTCCAACCGGAAGCTCCTGGAATGGGAAAAAGAATTATTAGGGACCTATCTTTCCGATCATCCCCTGATGCAGCAGGAAAGGGAGCTGCTGGCTCAGGAACTGATCAATACAACAATTGATGGCGTGGCCACGGAATCCTTAGGACAGCAGTTGATCCTTCTGGGCATGGTGCAGCGCGTGCGCCGGGTTACAACCAAGAAAGGGGACACCATGGCCTTCGTCACGCTGGAAAGTCCGGGGGGTACGCTGGATGTGACCGTCTTTCCCCGAACCTTTGAACGCTTCAAGGAGCTGCTGATCCCCGAAAGAACGGTTGTGGTCAGTGGCAAGCTCGACAGCCGCGCCGATCGTGAGGAGCATTCTCTGATTGCGGACTGGTTCAAAGAGCCGCACGAGATGTTCCAGCCGGAGTCCCACGTTGCGACACCTGACCAGGGCTCCTTCGTCAGAGAACAGCCCGCTCCTTACCGCACATCGCCCACACCTCCGGCAGCCGTTCCCGGCAGACCCATCGCACCCGCCCCACCGGAGGACCCACCCGACCCGCCCTCGACACTCTACATCATTCTGCAGCGCACACGACAGCAAGAGCAGGACTACCAGAGGCTGACGACAATTCACAGCCTGCTTACCAAAGAAAAAGGTAACGATCATTTTGTCTTAGTGCTCAAAAATGAGGCTGGGGGCATTGCAAGGGATGCCATCGAGCTTCATTTCCCTAACGAGCGCACCCGGATCACCTCCGACTTACGCCGCCGCATCCTGGAGATGGTAGGAAGCGACAATATGCGTGTTGTTATGGGGGGCGCTCAATAAAAGCCGCTCACGGCCGACCTCTTTAGCCACCGAGCTATCTGAGCCTTGCGCAAAATATAAACCATGCTATAATGCCAATGCAGTGGGCGGTTAGCTCAGATGGCTAGAGCGCCGCGTTGACATCGCGGAGGTCACAGGTTCAAGTCCTGTATCGCCCACCTGACAGGCCAGGATATTCTCCTGGCCTGTTTTGTTTTTCTTACCTTGACAAATCACCACAACTGATCACAATGCCCACAAAAATGAGGCTTTCATGGAAAAATACGCTACCGTTAGAGTATCCCATCTGACAAGAGAGCACTCCTACCCGTATAGCGGCATAGTGCTCGTTCTTACCCTCAGCCTGGCCCTTCTACTCGCCGCTTGCACAGTACCCACGCCGGGACCTACCCCTACGCCCACACGCACACCGCACCCCACTTTCACGCCAACCCCTGTCCCCACACCCACACCGGCATTCCCCGTCACCATCGGCTGTGATGTCACCGCGCCTGCAGATGCCTGCGCGCGCCTGCAGAGTGCCGCAGCAGCAGATCCGGGGCACTTTACCTGGGTTGCCGATGCCGGCGTGGCCAGCATCCACCTTGGCAGCGGGCTGTATCCCACCGCCAGCCTGACCGGGACATGGACCTATGTCGTCGCGGCACCCTTCTTCACCGTAGAGGATGATGTCACCACGGCAGATCTCCAGGCAACCTGGACAGGGACGCCAGCAGGCCCCTTCATCACTCACCCCCTGCTGGTGACCACGGACACACAGCGGGCGCTTCTGGCGCTATGGGGAGCGCCGCTCGGCACCCAGGTTCAAACCGTCGCTGACGCCGACCTGCTGAGCACGGCACAAGCAACCGGCGGCTGGGCCATCCTGCCCTTCCAGTCATTGGATATGCATTGGAAAGTATTGCGCATCGACGGACTTTCTCCCCTGGAGAAAGGGATCTCGATAGAGACGTATCCGCTCAAACTCCCGCTTACGCTGAGCAGCGAGACACGCGCCGATGCCATCCCATTGCTTTCCCTTCCCGCTGCTTCCCTAACCAATCGCAGCGAAGAGGCGATGACCATCGTAGCCATGACCGGCGTGACTGCCATAACGCGCGCGACGGCGCAGCTCATGGATACAAAAGGCATTACCTACCCGGCACAGGACATCAAACTGTGGTTTGCCGACGCCGATTTCGTCCATATCAGCAATGAGGTCTCCTTCCGGCCCGACTGTGTAGCAGAGGGAAGCGGCACCATGTCCTTCTGCTCCCATGACAGCTATATTGCGCTGCTCGAGGAGATCAACACCAATATCGTCGAACTCACAGGAAACCATCTGGCCGACAAAGGGAGTGAATGGATCACGCACTCCCTGGACATGTTCCGGGAGCGGGGATGGCAGTGGTTTGGCGGCGGAGCAAACCTGGCCGACGCAACAAAGCCGCTTACCGTGACGCAGGGCCCCAATAAAATCGCGTTCTTAGGGTGCAACCCCATAGGACCGAGCTATGACATCGCGACAGAGGACTCCCCCGGCTCTGCACCGTGCGACTACGAGCGTATGATGCAGCAAATCCAGGAGCTGCGAGCGCAGGGGTACCTGCCCATCGTCACCTTTCAATACCTGGAAACCTACGAATATGTGCCCACGCCCAATCAGCTCTACGACTTCCGCGAGTTTGCCAAGGCCGGTGCTGTCGTTGTTCAGGGGAGTCAGGCCCACCAGGCGCAGACACTGGAACTTTACGGGGACACCTTCATCCATTACGGATTGGGCAACTTCTTCTTTGACCAGATGTGGAGTCTGGGGACACGTCAGGAATTCGTGGATCGCCTTGTCTTTTACGATGGTCGGCTGTTGAGCATCGATCTGCGTACAGCCCTGCTGGAGGAATATGGCCGCCCTCGCCCTATGGATCCCACAGAGCGCCAGGAATTTCTGCAGATGATCTTTGACGTGAGTCCACAGGGGGAATAAGCCAATTCCCATCAGTATCATGGCAGAGTGCACGAAACGTGCAGAGCTATCCAAGGAGGAGAAAATGCTACCAAAGATTGCAGTCATTGGATGTGGAACTATGGGCGAAGCGCTGGTGAAAGGGCTGCTGCGCGAAGGTACCCTTGCCCCGCAAGAGATCATCGCCACCAATCCTCGCCCGGAGCGCGTGGAAGAACTCGTAGAGCGCTACGAAATCTGTGCCACGACGGATAACGTTGCGGCTGTCCGAGAGGCAGGCATTGTTTTCTTCTCGGTCAAACCGCAGGTCATGCCTCACGTCCTGACGGAGCTAAAAGGGCACCTGCTCCCTGAGGCATTGGTCTTCTCCATCGCCGCCGGGTTTCCAATCAAGAGGCTCCAGCAGGGACTGGACGTCAAAACGGTGGTGCGGGCGATGCCCAACACGCCGGCGCAAATCGGACAGGGGATCACCGTGTGGACCGCTACCGAAGAGGTGACGGAGCAGCAAAAGGAGTATGCGCTCTCCATCTTGAAAGCTCTGGGGGATGAGGTGTACGTCACCGACGAGCATTACCTCAACATGGCAACAGCGCTCTCTGGGACCGGCCCGGCCTACGTCTTTCTTTTCATGGAAGCCCTGATCGATGCAGGGGTCCATCTGGGGTTCTCGCGCAGGATTGCCGAACAACTGGTCTACCAGACGGTCATCGGGGCGGCCCTCTACGCCCAACAATCGGGGCAGCATCAAGCGCCGCTGCGGAATCAGGTGACCTCACCCGGCGGGACCACAGCCGAAGCGCTGTACCATCTGGAAAAAGGTGGGTTTCGCACTGTGCTCTCCCGTGCGGTTTGGGCTGCCTATGTACGGGCGACTCAACTTGGAGAGGCACAAAACTCCCAGAAAGAG